>JAGXIN010000147.1 GCA_024635575.1 Flavobacteriia bacterium | reverse complement strand
GTAAACACACCCGATACAACAAAAGTTTTTCCTTGTAAAATAGTGGTTTTACCTACTTGCGATTCTGCGGTAAGCTCCAAATGCACACCCTGTTTTTTTAACCGATCTACCAACTGATAATTGATGTTATTTTTAAAAAAATCAACAACACTTTGAGCTATGACGCCTCCAATTTCATCAACCTTGATTAACTCTTGATATGTTGCATTCATTAAATTATCAATAGATTTAAAATGTTTGGCTAATTTCTTGGCTACTGTTTCCCCAACAAATCTAATTCCCAATGCAAACAACACCTTTTCAAAAGGCACTTCTTTCGATTTTTCTATTCCCGCAACGATATTTTTAGCCGATTTTTCAGCCATTCGTTCCAATGGAACAATTTGGTCTTCTTTTAATTCATATAAATCAGCATAGTTATGAATCAATCCTTCCTTAAATAGTAACTCAACTGTCTCCGCACCCAGCCCATCAATATCCATCGCTTTTCTGCTTATAAAATGCTGAATTCTGCCAGTAATTTGGGTTGGACAGCCATATTCATTCGGACAAAAATGTTTGGCATCGCCTTTGGCCCTAATCAATTCGGTATTGCAATCCGGACAATGCGTAATGTATTTTGTTGGTTCAGAATCTTTTGGTCTTTTACTTAAGTCAACACCAACAATCTTAGGAATAATTTCTCCGCCTTTTTCCACAAAAACGGTATCCCCTATTCTAACATCCAATTTTTCAATTTGGTCGGCATTGTGCAAAGAAGCTCTTTTCACTACCGTTCCGGCCAATTGAACCGGTTTTAAATTTGCCACTGGCGTTATTGCCCCAGTTCTTCCAACTTGATAGGTTATTTCTTTTAAAGTGGTGCTAACCTGCTCTGCTTTATACTTATAGGCAATGGCCCATCTTGGTGATTTTGAGGTATATCCCAATTCATCCTGTTGCGCAAGGCTGTTCACTTTTACAACAACCCCATCAGTTTCATAGGGAAGCTGATACCGCTTGGTATCCCAATAGTCAATAAATGAAAACACTTCATCTATAGTTGAACATACCTTGAGGGTAGTAGGAATTTTAAAACCCAATTTCTGGGCCATTTCCAAAGATTCAAAATGTGTCTTATTCGGATTCTTATCGGCAACCACTTGATACAATAAACAATCTAATGGTCGTTTGGCAACTTCGGAACTGTCCTGTAATTTTAAACTGCCGCTTGCTGTATTTCGCGGGTTCATATAAGGATCTTCTCCTGCTTCAATGCGTTCCTTATTCATTTTATTGAATCCGTCGAGCGGTAAAATTATTTCTCCTCTGATTTCAAAATTATCAATCAGATCTTCTTTTAAAACAAGCGGAATAGACTTAATGGTCTTAATATTGGCAGTGACATCGTCACCCTGATAACCATCTCCTCTGGTAACAGCGCGCTTCAAAACACCATCTTCATAAGTTAAATTGATGGAAGCGCCGTCATATTTTAATTCACATACATATTCAACATCTTCAACTCCCAAATTCTTTTTAACCCGCTTTTCCCAGTCAAATATATCCTGTTTCGAATAGGAATTGTCCAAAGAATACATTCTGTTTTTATGAACGACAGTTTTGAAACTTTTTGTAATCTCACCTCCAACCCTTTGGGTTGGCGAATTTTTATCTGAAAATTCAGGGTTTTCAGCTTCCAGTTTCTCCAATTCCTTCAATTTTAAATCGAATTCCAAATCGGAAATGGTTGGTTGATCCAATACATAATAATTGTAATTATATTGGTTTAATTCTTTTCGAAGCTGCTTTATTTTTTGTTCAGTATTACCTGTCATATTCTTAAAATTCTTCGATAAAAGTAATCATATTTTTTGATTTTTTATTTATTAACACATCCACGCCATCCAAATCTTTTTTGCTTATAAAAACTTACTTTAAGTGACTTTCTTGGTAACTTTTGTTACTTAATATAATGATAAATGTCATAAAGAGCATTAAGCAACTTAAGTAACTTTACAAAACGTTAAAAGCTGTTTAAAAATAGCAAAAAAACATTATTTAAGATAAACCACTAAAAATGAAAAACTTAATTATATTAGGAGCAGGTACTTCGGGTACTATGATGGCGAACCACCTTAGGCCAAAACTCTATCTAAACGAATGGAATATTACGATAGTTGATCAATTTAAAACCCATTATTATCAGCCTGGATTTTTATTTCTTCCTTTTGATATTTACAATGAAAAGCAAGTAAAAAAAGTTGGTAAAAAATTTATTCCTAAGGATGTAAAATATATTCAGAAAAAAATAGAGAAAATACTTCCTGAAGAAAATAAAGTTGAATTAGAAGGCGAAACTTTAAAATACGATATTTTAATTATTGCTACAGGTTGTAAAATTGCACCGGAAGAAACTGAAGGCTTACTTGGCCCACTTTGGAAAAAAGACATCTTCGACTTTTACACTTACGAAGGTTCTTTGGCTTTACGAAATAAATTAAGAGATTGGGAAGGCGGAAAGTTATTAGTTCATATTACTGAAATGCCTATTAAATGTCCGGTTGCTCCTTTAGAATTTGCTTTTTTGGCTGATTCATATTTCCGGGAAAAAGGAATGAGAGACAAAGTTGAAATTACTTATGTTACACCACTATCAGGAGCATTTACAAAGCCAACATGCTCAACAGCCCTAGCCTATCTTTTAAAAGAAAAAAACATTGCTTTAGAATCTGATTTTGCCATAGAACATGTAGATAATGACACCAAAGAAATTGTGGATTATGTAGAAAAAAGAATTCCTTTTGATTTGCTTGTAACCATCCCAACAAATAAAGGAGATGAAGTTATGGAAAGATCTGGTTTAGGAGATGATTTAAATTTTGTGCCTACAGACCATAATACTTTGCAGTCAAAAGCACATGAAAATATTTTTGTAATTGGTGATGCCACCAATGTGCCAGCTTCAAAAGCTGGCTCAGTTGCTCATTTTGAAGCAGAAACATTGGCAGATAATATTCTATTATATATTGGTGGGTATCCGTTAAAAAAAGAATTTGACGGGCATGCAAACTGTTTTATTGAAACCGGAGACAACAAAGCATTGCTTATCGATTTTAATTATGTAACAGAACCTGTGCATGGAAATTTTCCATTCGCAAAAATAGGACCTCTTAAACTTTTAAAAGAAAGCGTATTTAATCATTGGGGAAAATTGGCCTTTAGATGGATTTACTGGAATATGCTGTTAAAAGGAATCGCTATTCCCTTTGTTTCAAGAAATATGAGCTTTAAAGGCAAAATTTTTGATATAAAACCTGAAAAAAAATAATTAATAACATTAAAACTAAATATTATGGCTGTAAAAAATATAGCAGGAGTTGAGGTAAAAGTCACTGAAGACGGGTACCTAGAAGATATGACTCAATGGAGCAAAGAAATTGCAAAAGAAATTGCAAAGGAAATAGGAATTGAATTAACAGACAAACACTTTGAAGTTCTCAATTATTTACGCGAAAAAACAATCGCTAAAGAAGCTTTAACAATAAGAAGCGTTGGTAAATCAGGAATTGTTGATATTAAACAATTATACGCATTGTTCCCAAAAGGACCTTTAAAATTCTCATCTAAAATTGCAGGAATACCAAAGCCTACAAGTTGTATCTAAGTCACTTTATTAGTGTGCTTTGTAATAATTAAAAATTAAAAAAATGGAAACATTAGAAACTGAAAAAAAAATAGTTGCAAAAGAAAAAAAACCATTAGAAAAAGTTTGTCTTATATGTGCTAAAGGAAATTTGGAAGATGTTTATGCATCATTGGTTATGGCAAATGGAGCCGTAATGGAAGGGATTGAATTAAATTTATTTTTTACTTTCTTTGGCCTTGAGGGAATCACAAAAAAGTCTATGAATCGCTTGCATACCGCAACTACCGGTAACCCAGCAATGAAAATGCCGGGCGGGCTTCCATTTCCAACAATGCTTGGCGGATTGCCAGGAGTTGAATCTGCTGTTTCTGCAATGATGCGAAAACAAATGGATGAATTGGGAATGCCTCCTGTTGATGAATTTTTAGAAATGATTACAGCTGGCGGCGGCACAATTTACGCATGTAAACTTGCTGTTGATATGTTTAAACTGAAAAAAGAAGATTTATCAGATGAGGTAAAAGACATTATTACCATTGGTGAATTTTATGAATTATGTGACGGTGACAGAACTCAAATTATCTTCACTTAATCTTAAAAAGATTACAAAAAATATGCTGCACTTTGGTTTAATTCAAATTGCAGCATTTTTTTTAGGCCAAGCTTATAAACTTATTTTAGTATATTCTTTTTCTTATCCTTATGCTTCCATAGGCAATTGTTAAAACACCTATAATGGTAATGAAACCACCTATTAACGCTATTGCTTTTGGAAATTGCCCAAAATATAGATAGGATCCTAATAACACAAAAAGACCTCTTGTGCTTGATATGATTGCTCTGTGAGACGATGTTATGTATTGTAAAGCCAAATAACCTGCAATTACCGTCAAAAATGGCCCTAAAAGTGAACCCATAAAAATATTAATGAAGGCTGGTTTAGAAATTATAAGAGATTCCTGAAAGAATATTAATGCCATTATTGAAAAAATAAGTAAAAAAATACACCTGCTCACTGTTAATAATATAGGATGAATTTTAGTGATGTTTTTTTTCACTACCACATAATTAACTGCAGAAAATAGGCTATAAAATAAAACATACCGGGTTCCATTAATAAACATGTCCTGAAAGCCCATATTTCCTTTATAGCTAATAACAAAAGCACCAAACAACACCAAAATCATTCCCCAGAATTCCATGGTACTGAATCGTTCTTTCAAAATGAAAAAACTTAAGACAATCATGAAAACCGGTGAAATATTCCCTAAAAAAGAAACTATGGCCGGATTGGAAATCACATGAATTGATTTAAAGAAATAATAAGTGCTGACAATCTCTATGATTCCCAAAAAAAATAAGACCTGATAATTTTTAAAAGTGAGCTGTCTGAAAATTTTATATGTTTTTTTGTACCAGGCATATAACAAAATCCATAGCAGGCCCAAAGAAAACCAATATACCCCAAATTGTGGAATACTTACCTCGGCAAGAGCTGCTTTACTAAAAATATAAACATTAGCAACGGCGATTACAGAAAGTAATGCCAATAAATATCCTTTGCCGGTGTTGGTTATTTTCATCAAATAAAAGTAGTTTTAATAACCATAACAAAAAGCAACTTTAGTGGGAAATCCATTAATAATAATGAAATCTTCTTACTTTTGAAATGTAACGGGCCAGTCTAATTACCTGATGCGTATATCCAAATTCATTGTCGTACCAAACATATAAGATAACATTTTTACCGTCATTGCTGGAAATGGTTGCATAACTGTCAAAAATAGCCGGGGCAGCAGTTCCCACAATATCAGATGAGACCAATTCATTGCTTAAAGAATATTTAATTTGCTCTACCAAATCACCTTCCAAAGCATATTTTCTCATCATACCGTTAATAGTTTCTTTACTTGCCGCATTTTCCAATCGCAAATTTAAAATGGCCAAAGACCCGTTAGGAACCGGAACACGAATGGCATTTGAGGTCAATTTTCCCTCAAAAGAAGGCAATGCTTTAGAAACTGCACTTCCTGCGCCCGTTTCGGTAATCACCATATTTAATGCGGCTGCCCTTCCTCTTCTGTATTTTTTATGCATATTATCAACCAAATTCTGGTCGTTTGTATAAGCATGGATAGTTTCCAAATGACCATATTCAACAACAAAATTATCTTCGATAACTTTTAAAACCGGCGTAATTGCGTTTGTGGTACATGAAGCCGCAGAAAAAATATCAATTTCATTTGGATTGTACTCCAAGTGATTTACGCCATGAACAATATTTGGAACTCCTTTTCCTGGTGCGGTCAATAATACTTTTGAAACACCTTTCGATTTTAAATGTCTGCTCAAGGCTTCTTTATCTCTAAAAGCGCCCGTATTGTCTATAACCAAAGCATCAAAAATTCCGTAAGCCGTATAATCAATTTCTTCAGGAGCATTTGCGGAAATAACATTGACCGTCAATCCATTGATAATTAAAGCATTTTTTTCAATATCAGTGGTTACAGTTCCGTGAAAATCTCCGTGAACCGAGTCATTTCTTAATAACGACGCCCTTTTTTCCAATATGGATTCTGTAATTTCACCACGCGTAACAATGGCTCTCAATCGCATTAAATTTCCTTTTCCTGTACGCACCATTAATTCGCGGGCCAATAAACGGCCTATTCGTCCAAAACCATAAAGAACCACATCT
>JAGXIN010000146.1 GCA_024635575.1 Flavobacteriia bacterium | reverse complement strand
AATAATTGAAGTGTTATTTTAATTAGATATTGGATTAAAAACGGATCTGTTCTTTCCTCATAAAAGTTAAATAAAATTTAGTGCCCTTTCCTAAAACACTGTCATTTTTAATGATAATTGGCGTGCATTCCGATTTTGAAACAATGCCATCTTGATTTTTAGGTGTTGAGAAATACCATAAAATGCTTATTTTATTCTTGGCTTTATCTGTAGTTTCTTTTGTGAATTCCGGTTGTTTAAATAACTGGCTTAAAGGTTTCATTTTTCCTATTTTTGGAACTTTTACAAGCATAGCATCGCCCATAATCTCTTTCACTTCTATGAGGCTAAGACCATTTTCTATTGTAGCAATTTTAGTATTTTGCTCAGTTAAAAATTCACTAAAAGTTTCGTAGTTTTTTTCCAGTACCTCTTGAGATTGTAAACTACTCGAAAACATAAAGAAAATTAAGATATTCAGGATAAAAACTTTTTTCATAAGACCAATATACAAAATAACCTAAAAATTAATGATGCAAATTAGTTGTAAATATTGTAGCAAGGCCAAATTAAGGAATTGATTATTTTGTATTCAAAAAAAATGATATGATTTGTTTCAATCTGATGATAAATAGAAAAGTGAAACAAAAAGGAATCACATTGCTGCAATTCCTTTTCTAGTTTTAAGATTTTTGTTTTGAATTGTTATTTACTATTTGAAAAATGCAGTTTTAGAATGAAGAATAATAATATTCTAGCAATTACAAAAATCTACTAATCCCAACTCAAACTAGTTATTCTTCCTTCTTTCCCAGGTACTTTACTGTGATATCCGGTTACTGTAAAGGTTTTAGAATTATGAGACTTGTTACTTAAAGTAAAAGTCATTGTTGAATCATTAACCCATTGATAGTTTGCCTTTTCATATGTATTTAATTCAACAGTATGGACTTGGTACCCTTTTAACTCACCATCGTCAATTCTATACATAATACAAGAATAGACCATATGATTATCTAATTTGGAAATGAATATTTCAACATCTTTATCTTTATGTAAATCAACGTTTGGACTTAATGTAGTTGCATTTTCGTAGTCAATTATAGATATTGTTTTTCCGCTGTTGGTTTTTCCACATGCACATAATAAAATTATCAAAATAAAAAAAGAGATTGTTTTCATATTTTTTATTTTTTTAAGGTTTTCAATTCTTTTTAACGTTCAACAATTTTATGGTTAAAATAGCCATACAATACCAAATTTTAAATCTACTAAATAATTGAAATCCATTTAATTTAAGTGACTCATAAAATGCATTTTATTTATTGTTGACGGCTGTTATTTTGTGACCAATGTCCATTTATTCATAGTGTTGAATTTTCTTTTTATTAGGCGTGGACTAGACATTATTATACCAACACCAAAAAGTACTGCACTAGCCTCAATTAAATCTAGTGCATCTTCTGGCGTTTCCGTAATTAGTATAGCTGGAGACGCAGACAATCCTATTAGACCAACATATGCAATAATACCTCCAACTGGTACAGTTTTTTTATTCATTAATTTTTTTGTTACTTGGCTGACTGATTTAATTTGTACATTAACTGTATCAGATTTTACATATTTTTCATAAGTTGCTACTCTAAATGAACTGTCGGTTACGGATATTATCCGTCCCGTTACCCATGTCGAGTCTGAAGTTTTAAAAGTTAAAATTGATTTCCTTTTTAATTTTTTTAGATGGCCAGTCTCATTATTTTTTAAGTAGATATGCTGCTGAGCATTAGTCATACATATTGGAATTAAAATCAGAATGCAAGTAATTATTAGTTTCATGATTTTAGTTTTTTTCATTACTTATGTTTTGCCTCCAAAGTGCTTGCCGATAATTAGGAATCTACTTACTAACGAAAATCATCTAAAACTATTCTTCCTCTTTTGAATTTAGAGTCACATTAAATTCCTTTAAACCGGAAGGTAACGTACGATCAATTTCATGGTTTGGACTGTATTTTCCGGCGGGTAAATCTTTAAACACATAATAATTGCAGGAGCGTGCCACCTTAATATATTTAATTGTTGCAGTATTTAAAGCTGAAAGTGTCATATCTGCTATAAAACCCAAAACTCCTCCTTCTTTTGTTGATACAGAAGCGTCATAATTTATCTGGCCTCTTCTTGTGAAAATAATCTCATTGGTCTTAGTAGACCTAAAAACATATTCCACGTCAACTACAACCAATGCAGCCAACGACGATTTATCCCAAGAATGAATAATTGTAAATAATACCATATCTGCACCAAACACTTCCTCAAACTTCTTTAATGGCGTATATAAAAATAATTCTGCATCATAAGCACTTTCTTTTTTTAAAATCTCCATGGATAAAAACGGCGGAATTACATAGTAACCTGCATTTGCAATAGGAATATATAATGTTGTATGAAAATATTCTTTTGCATCTACATAAGTACTTCTGTTAATTGGAGGCATTATTAAAACCGTTAAAGGTTTTTCATCGTACATTTCTTTATACGAATCATATTTCGTTGTTTGAGTGGGCTTAATCACTGAAGAACAGCTTGTTAATACGGAAATTGCTGCCACTAATATTAATTTTGACTTTTTCATTTTATTCTAGCATTGAGTAAATTTTGTTAATAAATATTTTTGACTCAGGATATAATTCAATTTCTTTTTGAAGCATTAATTTACCTTCTTCAACTCTACTTGCTTGTATTAACACAAAACCATAATCAGCATAAATACCTGGAGGAACCAACCCTCTGGTCCCTTTTTGATTGTTAATTATTTTTTTATACTCTTCAATTAAGTCGCTGGTAGAACTTTCATTATTGTTTTTAACATATTTATAACCTGTGTCCTCATATTTATTCCACGTATATAATGACTTTTTTTTAGCTGAACAAGATGCCAACAGCGATGTAATCAGTATTAAGAAAATTATATTTTTCATGGCAATACTATTTTTTTAGATTCTTGAGCGGACATAAATAACTGTTTCCTATAAATTACCTCATTATTATATGACACAGTTACGAGTTGATTGCCTGTTGAGATTTCATAAACTTTTCCTCTCATCTTATTTTTGTTGTCTTCTATCACATCAGCTTTAAATGATATTTTATCGCCGATTACCACGTCAACACCTCCTGAATAATTATCTGTATTCCCAATAAATTCCAAAAAAGAGACGCTTTCTAAACCTTGTGAAGATGTTTTTATTCCACCGCAACTTGCAATGAACAGAAAACCTATTACTAAAATAAATAGTGATTTTTTCATTATTTTATCTCTTTTATATAATAATTATTTAAGTTTTGGGGATCCATATTTCCTTCAATAAATGAAACCATTGCAAATTCATTTTGTGGGTTGTCACCTTCCAGTAAATCAATTCTTATTTTACCTACTGTCTTGCCCGCCAACTCTATCATCATTCCAGTTTGTGGATTCTTCACGCTTTTGCCTTTTTGAACCACATCATACACATCTCCAACTTTTAAACCTTGGCTTTTGCCACCAGAGATAATAATGCCATTTTCGTCATTTGAAAGAATATATGATTTCCATGGCCTATCCATGCAATTATTAATAATGTTTTCAACCAATTGAGAAATGGCAGCAGAAATTGCCTTATCGCTAAGTGTTGCATCATAATCTGTACGCTCCCCAAATCCCATAACAGTTTTATTGGCCGTTTCAGCTTCGCCTTTAGCCTCTTCAGAATAAATAATCTGTCCCGTTGAAACATCTACCAATCGTATACTTACGCCAGCCTGAACGGTTTGGGTTTTACTTCTTGAAAAGACTTTAAGTTTACCAACGTTTTTTCGACCAAATTCAGTAATTGAACCGATTATTAAATAATCAGCGCCTACCTTTTGGTAATTTTCGTTTTCGGCATAATCTATTTCGGATATTATTTTATCCAAATCTTGACGTTCCAATAAAATAAACTTGTCGGAAGCGGCTAATTTGGTAGATAAAATATCAACTGTTTGTTTGCCTAACGGATCATTTTCTTTATCATAAAATAAACCTTTCGCATACTGTGTTTCATTAGAGAAACGGGCAATTGCAACTTTACGCTTTAATACCTGTTCTTCTATCTTTTTTTCCTGAATTTGAGGCTCAACTTTTTCAACTTTCATTTGTGCCGAAACGTTAAATACAATCATTAGAATTGCCAATTTTACAAGTGTTTTCATCATATAGAATTTATTTAAATTATTATTTTTAGCCTTTGTTATTTTTTAGTCCTTGTTAAATCATATTCTTTCATTCTCTTTTTAAATTTCTCAATATCCCATACTAAATCAAAATGGTTCAGATATTCTGCCAATGGCATCAGTCCAATTTCTTCTATTCGTTTATCAACATTATCGGGGTCAATCATGGGTGACAGTATATATTCATTTGTTATCATATCTGTTCCAATCTGACTTCCGTAAATCTGCTTTTCTCCTTGTGCTAACAAAACTCTGTCTTCCATTAAAGCCAGATGACTAGCTTGTGCTTTCCCGTTATTTACAGCTACCCTAAACATAGGTAGATATTTAAGCTGTGTTTCAGTTTTAGCATGTTGAATTACTAAAAATAGTGTTGAATTGCCCTTTTCTCCAACAATGTCAGTACCTAACCATCCATATTCAGTAAGTATTTTTTCAACTTTTATTAAATTAATTGAATCTTTCGCAATAATTATTTTCCGGAAATCCTTCACTTCTTCTGATTCCCATCCGTATTTATTTATAAGTTCCTCTCCTTCAGCACGGTATTTTTGGTCATCATTGTAGATTGTGTCTAAAACTGACACAAGAAGTTTGTTGTAGTTTGCCTCAACTTTTTCTTTGTTTGCTTTAACAAATTCAATTATTTCACTCCATCTTTTATCCGAATATAAAGTTGTCAAATCAGTATCTGTTGAAATATGGTTGTAATTTATATAATTATCATATTTTACAATTTTAAACAATTGGACAAAAGCAGAATCAATTTTATTTGCCATTGCCCACGAGCAAGCTGCATTATATCTATCAGATGATTTTCCTTTATTATTCAATGCGACAAAAGCCTCTGAATATTTTTCTGCTGATTTTAAATATTCTCTGGTTTCATAAAGTTTCCATGCTTCGTTAATCAACTCTGAATATTTTTCATTTTCTTGTCCGAATGAAAGGTTAAAGATTAGAAATCCAATAATGGTTAATAAAATTCTTTGTTTCATTGTTGTATTATTAAGTTAATTGTTTAATCACATATTACTAAACTACTTAAATTTACAGAGGATCTATTAAATGTATAAATATCAACTTCATCCAACACTCCGTTTATATAATATTCATCTCTATAAGTAATTTTCCCATTTGAATAGGTATAAGTGGAAATTCCATGATTGATACCACCCACATATCCAGTTCTATATTTTAGGATATTTTCAGAATGTTCGATTATAGTAATTTGTTCAACACTTGAGGACTGAGTAGAGAAGTAACATCCTCCATCATATGTATCGTAAACAACCCAAGGGTTACTTGTGTTGTTCTGAAATTTAAGATAAGTTCCCAGCCACCCTATGTTCTCCCAAACAGTCCCCTCTTGACATTCCAGAAAAACTTGACAAGAATTATCGTCATCATCAGAACCTCCACACCCGCTGAAAGTGAAAATGAAACAAGAAAGAATTAAAATAGTATAAAATTTATTTGGAAGTTGAATTGATTTCATGGCTTTGATTTTTTTATAAAAATTAATTACAGATTGTAACAGAACTTAAATTTTTAGTCGATTTTGCAAATGTGCCTGTGTCAATATCCTCAACACCATTCTCTGTGTATACTTCACGAACAGAAAGATGTTCGTTTAAAATTGAAAACGTGAGAACTTCAAATGAATCATCAAAATCATCCATTATTTTAATTTTTAGGGTGTTTTCAGAATTCTCCATAATTACAAAATTTGTTTCACTAATTGATGTGTGATAATAGCAATCCTCTTCAAGTAAATAAACTTCAATTGGGTTATTTTTATTATTATTTACTTTGAAATACATAAAAATATCTATTTGCCCTTCCCATATAGTCCCGTCCTGACATTCTAAAAAAGTAGAACAGGATTTATCATCTGAACTACATCCATTGATTGTTAACATCAAACTGAATAAAATAAAAAAAGTAAAAAGTCTTGGTATTCGTTGTATTGTTTCCATAATCTAGATTTTTAAAGATTAAAGAGGAGACATTTAAGTCAACTTGGTTAAGTTAAAAATATCTCTTCAAAAAATAATTCGATTAATTATTTCAATAAATACTTAAAGTCAAGCGGAGTCTAAGTAAGTTTTACTATTTATGTAACATAAGTTATTGATTGAAGTTATAAGAAAAACCTACATATAAATTTATAACGATTCTAATTAAAACAACCACTAACACCTTAACTGCGTTTTTTAATTCTGGCTAAATGCCAAGTTTAAAAATAAAACGCCAAGCAATGTGAATAGCATTCTTTGTTTCATAGTTTTTTTAAGTTAATTATTTAATTACTTGATATTAAATGTAATAAAATAAGTTCTAAAAAGTTAAAATTATTCGATGAACGAGGTGTTTTTCTCGACAAACAATAGTTTTAATAATTAAAAAATGGAAAATTATATTTAAAAATATAAAAGGAAAGTTACTTGGGATTAAGTGACTTTAAAAATTCTGCTTTGAATTTTTGCCCTATGGGAATTAAATGTTTTTTAACCGCTATTTGATTTCCTTGAATAGTGTTTATTTTCTCCAGATTTATGGCAAAAGATTTATGCGTGCGTATAAATTTATTTTTTGGCAACATCTCTAAAATGTTGGCAAAAGTATTGTTAGTCAAAATATATTTATCTTCAACATAAATTTTTACATAATCACCATAGGCTTCAATAAACAAAATGTCATTTGAAGAAATTTTATGAATTGTTTTGTTTGATTTTATCAACAAAAATCGATTTTCATTATTGTTGATTTCAGTTTGAAAATTTTTCGCGACAACTTTGTTAACTGCAATAAAAAATCTCTCAAAAGAAAAGGGTTTCAATAAGAAATCAATGGCGTTTACTTCAAACCCATCAACAGCATATTGGGAATATGCAGTTGTAAAAATTACATCAGGTGGATTTTGCAGCGATTTGTATAATGTTAAACCTGATATTTTAGGCATATTTATGTCTAAAAAAAGCAAGTCAACAGTAGGGTTGTTTTTTAATTCTTGTAAGCCTTCAATTGCATTATTAAAAACACCGGATAAATGTAAAAAATCAACATCAGCAATATAATTTTCTAAAACCCTTTGAGAAGTAGGCTCGTCGTCTATAATTAAACAGTTGATTTTCATTTAATAAATAGTTTTAATGATACCATAAATGTTGTTTCAGTTTTAGATATTTCAAATAAATGGGTTTCTGGATAAACAATTTTTAGATTTTTTTGAATATTTACTATTCCTAAACCAGAATGCTCCTTATCCTCATTTAATAGATTTTCAGAATAATTGTTTTCAATAAAAAAATGAAATTCATTATTGTTTTGCGAAATATTTAAATTTACAAATGTGTTTTCGATATCACCTTTAATGCCATGCTTGAAACTATTTTCTATTAAAGGTAATAAAAGCATAGGATAAATAAGGAAGTTTTCATTACTTATAGTATATGTGAATTTTATTTTATCGGAAACTTGATGTCTGAATTTTTGAAATTCAATATAATTGTTAAGTAAAATGATTTCGTTTTTTAAGGTAACTCTTTCTGTATTTGAATCATAAATCACATATCTTAAAATATCTGATAATTGCACAATTGCTTTTGTTGTTTCTTCTTTTTTTTCTAATGCTAATGCAAAAATTACGTTTAAAGAATTAAATAAAAAATGTGGATTTATTTGAGAACGTAAAGCTGATAATTGTGTTTCAATCTGTTGTTTTTCAAACTTTAATCTTTTATTCTCAATACTGTTAAAATAGATCCAATCTTCAGATAATTTTATAAGTGTAGTACCAACTAAAAAAACACCAAAAATGGTAACTAATTTTGTGCTTGAATGGTAGGATATAAAGTAATAATCAGGAAATATATAATCAATAACATAACTAAAAAACCAAATATTTAATTGTGTAAATAAAATTATGGTCGAAATAAATGTAACAACAAACAGCAAATATTTTTCTTTTTTTAAAAAATAGGGAATAAGGATGTATAAGTTAAAAATTACAGGAATTATGATGGTGGCTAAAAAACTAATCGTGTATATAAAATCAATTTTTTTTGGATTGGAATCTTCAGAAAATATAAGTAATAAAATTGTAAAAGAGCAAAACCACAACACACCATTAAAAAGAAGTGCGTTGTGATTATTGCCATTAACGAAATTAGAATTGCTAGTTTTCATGAACTCTTTTTAAGTTAGCTTCTACATCGGTTTTCCATTTGTCTTGATCTTTAGAATCCATATATTTTTTTATGAATTTTTCCAATTCTTCAGAAGATGCCGTTAATAAGGTAGTTTCCGTAAATCCAACTTCCTCATGTTTAATTTTTATTTTATCTTCATTAAGAAGCTGTGCTAACTTTTTTGAAGAAAACCATTTAATTCTCATTTCATTTTTAGAAGTAATATCAAACTTTGCCAAAGTATGCACTCCAATTAAATGCATTTTATATAAATCATTTTTTAAACCCTCAATTTCGTCATCTTCAATTGGGGTGAAATCAAGAAATAACTGATTGTTAATTTTAAAAGGCATTGCCAAAAAACTTGATTTTGTACTGTCTTTTTCAAAATACACTACATATCCATTTTTATACTTATTATAAATTCTAAATTGGTCATCATCGAGTTCAGTTGGTTTGTTTTTTTTATTTTCTTTTAAAATAACTTCTTGAAAAAGGAGTACCTCCCATTTGCCATTATCAGTATCTTTCCAAGTGCCAATAAATTTTTTCTCAAAATAAATAGAACTGTTAGTATAGAAAGGAAATAAGGATTTTACAACACAAGAGTTTAATAGTAAAAACACCAGCGATAAAATAAAAAATTTTAGTTTTAAAGTTTTCATGATACTCAAATTTAATTATTTGAGATCAAAACAATACTATTAATTAGTGAAAATCAAAAATTTTCGTTGAGTAAGGTGATTTTCTCGTTCAACAATACATTGTTTAAGATTTAAAGTTTAAGAAATATTGGAAACCAACTTTGTTTTGAAATGATCACCGAGAAAATAATTACATCAGTTATATACTGAGAATTAAAGTCGAAAAAAGGAACTGCATTTCTACAGCTCTTTAAATTATGTGATGAGATGACGAAACAGGTTCAACATGACGCTTAACAGAATAGAAGAATTTGCTTTTAAATGTTGAAATTTACTTTTTCTTCTTCACTCATTTCAATCGCTTTTTTCTTTTGTTTCATTTGAGGAAAGAATATTTAGATATTTACGAAAGTCTTGATGTCATAAATATTGTGAAACATCAAATTTGATTCTCTCACTTTTCATAACTCAAACTATATGGCCATCGGCAACAACCTTCAAATAAAAAATGCACAAAGAAATAATAGTTTCTTATAAATTACTTAATTTTATCAAAAATCTTAAAGTATGAAAACTAACAAAATCACCTATGTCTTTACCCTACTTTTAACGACTGTATTTTATTTTATAAGTTTTGGGCAAAATGAACGGTCCCAAATCGATGAAGTATATAAATGGAAACTTTCTGACATTTATGAAAATGAAGTCCTATGGAATGATGCAAAAGAGAAGTTGGTAGAAAAGTTTTCGGAAATGGAAAATTTCAAAGGAAAAATTACCCAATCTTCCAATAGCTTATTAGCGTGTCTTGAGCTCTCTTCCGAGATTTGGAAAGAAGCAAGCAAGTTAAACAGTTATGCCAGTATGTATTCTGATTTAGATACGCGGGATATGAAATATTCAGGTATGAAAAAAGAGTTACAGCAAATATTTACAAACTATACGTCGAAGACTGCGTTTATAGAACCAGAGATTTTAAGTGCCGATTGGAGTTTGATTGAAGGCTATATCAATGAAGAACTAAGACTTAAGGTCTATGAAAAATATTTGAAAGATTTGTACCAACAACAAGCTCATACGTTAAGTGAACACGAAGAAAGAATTCTTGCTTTATCAAATATGGTTGCAGATGTGCCTTCATCAGTTTATAACACATTTAGTAATGCAGAAATGCCTAGTGCTGAGGTTATATTGAGTTCAGGGGAAAAAGTGCTTCTAACTCAGGCAAATTATGCCAAATATCGTTCAGATTCAAATCGTGAAGATAGAGAACTT
>JAGXIN010000145.1 GCA_024635575.1 Flavobacteriia bacterium | reverse complement strand
TTTTGTGATGATTATTTTTTAAGATATTATGGTATGTACCTTAATCCTGGGGTGGGTTACACAACTATTTTTAGATGTTGCAAGATTCACACATTTAAGAAATTAAATTATTTCATAAAAAAGGCCGTCTTTTCAGACAGCCTTTTAAAGAGGGGTTTTTTGATTGTATGATTTATTCTGGTTTGTTAACAGTATTCATTTGTAAAGTTACTGCTGTTTGAGCCAACATTCTTCCGTTTATTGAAGCACCAGTTTGCATTTTGATACCTGTTTGTCCTAAAACATTTCCTTCGAAATGGCTGGTTGTTCCAAAAGTAACAACATCAGAAACTACCCAGAAAATATTTTTAGCCTGAGCACCACCTTCTAAAATAACTTTTACTGCAGAGCTCATTTTAAGTGTACCTGCAACTTGGAAAATAAAAATATCAGTTGAGCTACCAGAAATGGTAATATCTGTTGGGATGTTAACTGAACTTGTAAATTTATAAAGACCGGGTAAAAGTGTTTTTCCGCCAATAGTTCCAGCGCCTAAATTTACGTAATCTGGAGTGTTTCTTCCGGCAGCGTCAGTATATGCTATTTGCATATCACCAATTGCTGAAGTTAGCATAGTGGCACTTGTAGTGATACAAGCAGGACCTGCAGCATCAACTGAAAATACGGAACCTGTTACTTCCGTACAATCTACTACCATAGCTGCACCTGTGATTGGACTTGTTTCAATATCTCCTAAAATAGAAGATTTATAGACACTTGTAATTCCTGTTTTAGAATGAATAACAAAGTCACCTGCAACTCCTAAATTAACTGTTTTTAATTCTTTACCTTTTGATTGTTCAAAAGATTTTTCCATTCCTAAAACAGCAGCATCTTTGTTTGCAGCTGCGTCAGCAGTTAAAGTTGAATCTTGATCATTTGTACAACTTCCAAATCCAATTAATACGAATAATAACATTGCTGCTATCGGGGTTATATTATTTAGTTTCATTATGATGATTTTTAAACTGTGGCTTAATTGTCCCAGCTAATTATGAAGCAAAGGTGACTTCATTAAATTCGTTTTTGGTTACACAATTCACGCTTTTTTGAATTTTTGTTTTAAGAAAACTCTATAAGTAACTAGGGTTTAGATGCTTCTGGCAAAAATAAAAATGGATTGGGTTTTACTAAATGAAAAAGCATCACTTTTTTAAAAAGTGATGCTTTTTTTAAATTATAAAAAATGTGTTGTTCTATATAACCTGTAAAATAGTGGGGTTAATTACTTTTTAGGTATTTAAAACTTATTACTTTTTCTTGTCCATAGCAACAATTACAATTCCTCCAACCAGCAATATGACACCAACAATTGGTGACCATTGTACTGGATGACTTTCTTCCACACTCATTTCCATTGGACCGAAGTCAACTACTTTTTCTGTGGTCATATAACTGAACCCGGTATAAATTATCATTAGTATTCCTATGATGGCAACTACAATTCCTAAAGTTTTTGTTTTCATGATTATATGTTTTAATTAGATGATAAGGCGTATTTTTTTAATACTTAAATTTATGAATAAATAATATTAACAGGTGATCATTTTTTGTTTTTTTTATCAATTCTTATAGCTGAGGTATGTTTAACATAAGTTTGTTGTGCAAAAAAATAAACTTATGATTCGTCTTTAGTTGTGCGTATTAAGCTAATGCCGGCAATAAAAAACACGATACCCAGAATGCCAAAAACAACCAATGTTTTAATGGCGTAATTGCTATTGGAACTATTTACGAATAAAATGGCAGTATAAATTAAACCACCAATGCCGAGGGCGGTAAGCAATGCCCCAAAGATTCTTTTTAAATTCATTTTTTTTAGTTTTAAGTTTTGTTATAAATGAAAAACGTAATATTTTAATAAGTTAAATTAGATTGAATTTTGTTTTTAAAATGTTCATAATCAAAATCATGAATCAATATATGATTTGTCCACCATTCTTCTAAAAACGAAATAATCTCTTTGGGATCGGGCGGATTGGTCTTTAATAAATTAACATTATACATCGCAACTTTATAAATAAAGTCTCTATGATAGTTTTTATGTTCGCTTAGGAAAGGATAATCCATTTTTCTCATATATTCCTCTTCTTTTTTAAAGTGATTCAAACTATAATCTGTCAGTTTTGTAAGAATTTTCGCAAATTCTTGTCTGTCTTTTTTATATTCGATTAATTCAACCAAATCGTTGAAAATATCAAGTAATTTATTGTGATCATTGTCTATATCTTCATTTCCAATTGATAATTCATGAGTCCAGACTATTTTTTTTACATTTTCCATAATAATGAAATTTTAATTAAATTTTCATTAAATGTGTCCCAACTACATTTATCAAATTCAAAATTAGTATAATACGCTTCTTTGTTTTATGAAAGTTTTTTGAAAAAGTAATGGTTAATTAGGCTGATCTTCAGTCTAATTAACCAATACTTTTGTTGATTATTTAACTGTTAGCTATTAGAATTGGTATTTAAGTCCTAATGCAATATCAGAATTATAATTGTTTTTGTAATAACCAGTCCCACCAAATTCAGGTCTAAAATCTAAAGAGATTAACAATGGAATATCAAAATTATACTCAATTCCTATGTCACCTGCAGCAAATGCAAATGTATCGTTGCCATAATTACGATTATCATAATAATCTCTACCATAAGAACCTAATCCACCACCTACACCAACATACCAGTTGAAACCAGCATCGATGTTCATTACCCATTGGTATAAAGCAGCAAACTTGATAGCATCATCATCATAACCGTTATTATTGAAGTTTTTTCTGTTTCTCCAACCTAAATCAAGTTCAAGTCTGTTGTTGTTTCCCAAAGCTCTTTGGTAAGTGATTTCAGTTCCGAAACCACCACTGTCTCCTAAACGTAAACCTAATGCATTTTTAGAAATTTCCTGAGCTTGTGTGGTAAATGCCAATCCAATTAACACAAAAGCCGATAAAATGATTTTTTTCATCTTTTTAAATTTTAAATTTTAAATTTATTTCTTGCTTTTTATTGCCCTTCGCAATTAACCTAAGATTTTCAGATTTGTATAACCAAGCAAGCCGTTTTTAAAGTGTGTTCTGGTCTCCACTATGTTTGTATTTATAATTTATGCAAATTTTTTATCAAATAATTACTGCTTAAACTACGATGTAAAGATGGGCAGTTACAGCCAGCGGTATGTTACATAATTTTATGAATAAGTTATATGATTCACACATTATATAATTGATTGTAATACTAATTTAAACCATTTTTATTAATATTGTTTATTATTTTGACTTTATTTTTTGAAATGGAATTGGAATGAGAGGCGCTTATATTGTTAAGAAATCTTTTTGGATGTTGGGAAGTGGCAGTTGGTTTTATATATTTCTATACCATGTTTTTTACAGAGTGATATGATGGCTAAAAAGAAAATGCCTGTCAGGATAACTCAATTGCAGTAGCATAAATTTAGGGTGCTTTATACTTAACTATTTAACAAAATCCTGACAGGGCAATTTTCGAAATAAAATTTCATTGAATTAAATCAGCTTTACGCTGTTTTTACTTATTTTTTATCAGCTTCTTCTTTTGACATTTTTTGTTCCGTAAAATTAGAAATTTCACTTTTTAACTTGTCAAATTTTTTGTTGGCAATGTCAATATTTTTATTGAACTTTTTTTCCAGTTTTTTTTCATAGTCCTTGCTCTTTTTTGTAATTTTTTTTCTTGTATCCGATCCTTTATCTGGAGCAAATAAAAGACCTGCAATGGCACCTGTGGCAATTCCTGCCAATAAACCTAATACTACTTTTCCTGAACTCATAATTTTTGTTTTTTAATTTTAATTAAAATAATTACTGTATTCAAAGGTCAGAGTATTACCGTATAAAAGTGTTACACAATTCATGTAAAGAGTTACATGATTCACATATTGTTTCTGGATGGTGATTTCTAATTTTAAGCAAGCATATTTATAACAGGAAAGTTTTTATTCATAGAAATCATCAATTGTATGATATAAATTTTATCAGTTTTGGGATGCTTTATTGCTTCTTTATTAAATGAAAGTCTCATTTAAAAATAGATATTGTTCCCTGATAATTTCGTTGTTACTTTATTGTGTATTCTTTTGGTTGTTTTCATTTACTTCGCTTTTACCGTCTGTTTTCAAAACATCCAGCAGTTCCTTTAAATTAACAGTGGCATAAGTTGAGGAATGATCTGACATAGCATAGGGAATAACCAAATCGTCATTATGAATTATAGAACCGCAAGAATAAATTACATTGGGCACATAACCCTCTCTTTCTGATTCGACGGGTGTCATTAATGGTTTATTTAACCTTCCTATTTCAATCTCCGGATTGTCAAGTTGATGCAACGAAGCACTCAAAGAATATTCTCTCATGGGGCCAACAGAATGCGTAATAATCAGCCAGCCATCTTCGGTTTCAATAGGGGAACCTGCATTTCCTATTTGCACAAATTCCCAGGGGAATTTTGGTTTCTGTATCATTTTAGCTTCATTCCAGATATTCAAATTATCCGAATAGGCTATATAATTATTGAAACCGTCTATCCTGCATAACATAGCATATTTTCCATTAATTTTTCTCGGAAATAGTGCCATTCCCTTGTTTTGGGAGACCTGGCCATTCAGTGGCAAAATCTTGAAATTATAAAAATCTTTTGTACTTATTAATTTAGGCAGAATGTTCTTTCTGTCGTATGCGGTATATGTTGCATAATAGGTCACTTCTTCTTTATTATCGGTAAATTTGACAAAACGGGCATCTTCAATTCCTCCTTCTTCGCTTACAGATATGGGGAAAATAACCCTTTCTGAAATAGCAGAATCAATTGAAAAATGTATCTCGTATTTTGATGAAGCCAGCAATAACATGAGGTTAATTAGATTTATCTGATCTCTTGTTATCTGAGGATCCTTAATGGCTAGTTGAAGCTTCTCGTTCAATTCGGTGTACGTAAAGTTTTCTCCTAATTTATCAAAGATAAAATCTGGAGAAATAATTTTTCCCTGAAAATGCATTTCAGGGTGCTTGCCCAAGATCGCAGGTGGTATAATATTTTTTGGGTCTTGCATTTCGGCAATTTCAACCGTTATTGAAGAAGAAATAATATTTAAGTGTTGTTGCATTCCGTTCAATTTCTCCTGAAATCTCTTTTTGTTGTAAATGTTATAGATGATTTTATCTCCTTCAGCAAGCATTTTACCAACAGGTTCTATGTGTAGGTCGTTATTTTTATCAAGAATTCCTGCGCGGAAAACAATGGAAGAAATATGCCCTTCACCAGTAGCCCGGAAACTAATAATTACCCTTTTTTCACCCAGTCTTAATCCTGACTGATCCGGATGTTCTACAATAGATGGATTAAAAAAGGCCGCTGATTCAATGGAATATTCCATCGTGAAATAAGATCCTATCAGCGCTTTTTGAGACTCGCTGAGTGCATCAACATTAACTTTAATTTTTTTAAATATATGAGTTACTTTTTCAAAATGTTCATTAAATATTTTGGAAATACTTCTATGACGCTGGGAAAATCCTCTAAGCAACTGAATCAGGGCCAAATTAACTTCTTTTTCCGGCATTGCCAATACCAAACGGATAATATCTGCCGATCTTTCATCACTTAAAGACAGAAAACGAGCGATTACCCTTGAAGGATCTGGAGAAAATTGGGTTTTTTTTCTGGTTACAGCTATTTGTTGCATGTTGTCAATTTAAATAATTCTGCAATAGGAAGAAAAGCTTTGGTTTTTAGGGATCAATCTTTGTTTATTACTATAAACTATCTTGCTAAATATTTTCACCTATTTTTTTGCTCTTATTATACGAAATTAAGAAATTTTAAAGTTTTTATTGTGCTTTTAGTCAGGATATTAATTCCGTTGTTAAAATATAAGTAAATGAACTATAATGAATCTAATAATTATTAGTAGAAATTAGGGGATCAAATACAAAAAACCCATCCTAATCAGAAATGGGCTTTTGTATTTTATAAGTATGGTTGTTAAAGCTAAAAAAATATTTTTATCATGATCAGAAACTTTAAAAACTGGCACAATTCAATTTTTTTCTTGGCATTACATTCTTTCCATATACCAGTTCAATTGTTTTTCGATTTTTTTGAATTCGAAAATGGCTGTAATAATTTTTTGAAGTCGTATAAATACTGTTTCGCTTTTTACCACATAATCAAATGCACCGTGATGCATACAGCTTATGGCAATATCAATTTTATCCTGGGAAGATAGCATTACCACCGGAATATTTTCATTTATGGCTTTTATTTTGTCTAATGTTTCTATTCCGTTCATCGCTTTTTTGTGTATGTCATCCAAATAATAATCTAATATGATTACATCTGGGTTACGCGATAAATTTTTTAGGCACAGTTCACCTGTTGCATAAGTTTCAATATCAAAATCACCATGATGAAGGAATTCAATTTCCAATAATTTTAAATATACGGCATCATCATCTACCAGAAAAATTTTTATTTTATTCCCGTTATTCATTTGTATTGTTTTTAATTATATTAAATTCTACTATTAATTCATCACAAGCCTGCAAACAAACTTTTTCAAGCTGCATCACCATTTCTGATATGCCTTCTGTTTGTTGTTGTGTGCTTGCAAATTCCTGAACCTGTCTTGCCAGGTTTTCATAATCTGCACTAATTCCCATAATAGAAAACGAAGGGATTATTTTATGGACGGTTGCCTGCAATGATTTCCAGTCTTTATCAAACATGCTTTGTTTCATTGCGTTAATTAATGGTGGCGTTTGTTCCAAATAAAGGGAAATCATTTCCATCATAAGTATCCTGTTGGATTTGGTTCGGGTATTCAAATAATTTAAGTTGGTGCATTTAATCTTTACAGAATTAGCTAATTCAATTACATTAGGTTCTTCTATAGCAGACTCTGATTTAACTGGATTTTTTTTCAAATATCCTACCATTTTACTGTACAATAACCTTTCATCAACAGGCTTTGCTATGTAATCGTCCATTCCAACAGACTTGCATTTATCCAAGTCAACAGTAGTGACGTCAGCCGTTAAAGCGATGATGGGCACCTTTGATTTCATTTTGTGCCTAATATATTCAGTAGCTTCAAATCCGTTCATTTCCGGCATCTGTAAATCCATCAAAATAAGGTCGTACTTTTTGGTTTGCATTTTTTCGATGGCTATTTTTCCGTTGCCTGCAACATCACAATCAAATCCAAAATCGTCCAATAATGTTCTCATCAGTAATTGATTAAGCGGAATGTCCTCCACCACCAATACTTTTACATTTGTGATATCAGTATCCAATTCCATGAGCTGCGTTTCAACTTCAGCTTCCGCTTTTGTTTTTAGAAAACTTAATGTAAAAATAAAACTAGAGCCTTCACCAACTTTACTTATTACACGAATGCTTCCGCCTTGTGGTTCTATCAATTGTTTAACAATTGCCAATCCCAATCCTGTCCCTCCATACAAACGCGATGTTCCGCTTGATGCCTGATGAAAGTTTTCAAATATACTTTCTGTTTTATTTTCCGGTATTCCAATTCCGGTATCAGAAACGAAAAATTCGATAGTCACTTCTTTATCATTTTCCGAAAGCAATTTGGCACCCACCGTAATTTTTCCTTTTGTGGTAAACTTAACTGCATTACTTACCAAATTCATGATAATTTGGTGTAATCTCACGGGGTCTCCAACCAGAACTTCAGGTATTTTATGGTCATATTCCTTTACCAGGTTTAAATTCTTTTCGCGAATTTTGGTTTCGAACAAATGAAGCATCGCTGATATGGATACAGACATTTTGAATGGTATTTGCTCAAATGTCATTTTTCCGGCATCCACTTTTGCAAGATCTAATATATCGTTAATGAGCACAATTAAGGCGTCACCACTTATTTTTATTGCCTTTAAATATTCTTTTTGTTTTGGCGTCAGCTCTGTTTTTAACACCACTTTTGTAAAGCCAATAATCGCATTCATTGGAGTGCGAATTTCATGGCTCATATTCGACAAAAATTGTTGTTTGGCTTTCATGGCATTTTCCGCAATTATGGTGGATTTTTCTGCCTTAATTTTTGCCTCTTCAGCAATGGCTGTTGCCATCTCTGCAAATATCATAGCTTCATTTAGTTCTTTGGCAATCCTTTTTTGCTCAGTAACATCTCTCGCAACAATAACAACGCCATCAACTTTTCCTTCATCATCTTTATAAACTGATCCGTTGAATAATACATCGGTAAGCTTGCTGTTTTTATGGCGAAGCGTAAGCGGAGAATTGACAACAGAACCATTTGCGAATACTTCTTGGTAAACAGCTCGCGCTTTTTGAGGTTCGGTAAAATAATCCAAAAAATCAGTATCTGTCAATTCTTCCCGTGTAAGCCCTGTAATGTTTGTTAAAGCCTCATTCATATCTGTAATCTTACCTGCCGGGCTAATGGTAACTAAAGGGTCAAGACTCGCTTCAATAAGACTTAAAGAATATTGAGAATCTAATTTTATATCTATGTTTGAAGCTTCAAGTTCTCTATTTGTTATTCCTTGTTTTATAGCTTCAATGTTTTGTAAAGCAAGCTCTTCATTGGCAAGGACCAACTCAGCTGCTCTTTTTTCTTTTACTTTTGTTTGAAATATGAGTTTTTCATTGGCAATAACCAATTCAACTGCGCGTTTTTCTTTCTCTATATTTTGGAATGCGAGTTCTTCATTGGCAATAATTAATTCAGCAGCCCGTTTTTCTTTTACTTCATTTTGATAAGCAAGTTCTCCATTGGCAATCACCAATTCAGCAGCCCGTTTTTCTTTTTCATTATTTTGAAAGGCAAGCTCTTCGTTTGCAATAATTAGTTCTGCAGCCCGTTTTTCTTTCTCATTGTTTTGAAAGGCAAGCTCTTCGTTTGCAATAATTAGTTCTGCTGACCGTTTTTCTTTTTCATCGAATTGAAAAGCCAGTTCTTCATTGGCAATGACCAATTCAGCAGCTCGTTTTTCTTTTACTTCATTTTGAAAGGCAAGTTCTTCATTGGCAATGACCAATTCAGCGGCCCGTTTTTCCTTTTCATCGTTTTGAAAGGCCAGTTCTTTGTTGGCAATGGCCAACTCATCTGCCCGTTTTCCCTTTTCATCATTTTGAAAGGCCAGTTCTTTATTGGCAACAGCCAGTTCTTCTGCCCGTTTTCCCTTTTCATCATTTTGAAAAGCCAGTTCTTCATTGGCAACAGCCAGTTCTTCTGCCCGTTTTTCTTTTTCATCATTTTGAAAAGCCAGTTCTTTATTGGCAACAGCCAGTTCTTCTGCCCGTTTTTCTTTTTCATTGTTTTGAAAAGCCAGTTCTTTGTTGGCAATGATTAGCTCATCTGCCCGTTTTTCTTTTTCATTGTTTTGAAAAGCCAGTTCTTCGTTGGCAATGATTAGCTCATCTGCCCGTTTTTCTTTTTCATTGTTTTGGAAAGCCAGTTCTTCGTTGGCAATGATTAGCTCATCTGCCCGTTTTCCTTTCTCTTCATTTTGAAAGGCAAGTTCTTTGTTTGCTTTTCGTAAATCTTTTGCCCATTTTTGTTCTGTAACATCCCGAGCTGCCGCAAAAACGCCAAGTACATTGCCTTTATTATCTTTATAAAGGGAAGCATTATAGGATACATCGGTTAAATTCCCGTTTATATGTTTTATCGTTAGCGGATAATCTGACACAAAACCTTTTTTAAAAACCTGAAGATAACCTTC
>JAGXIN010000030.1 GCA_024635575.1 Flavobacteriia bacterium | reverse complement strand
TCTGAATACGATTATTGCTTAAATTTAGGCGGATTTTCAAATATTTCGTTCAATAAAAACAGACAAAGAATTGCTTTTGATATTTGTCCGGTGAACATTGTAATGAATCATTATGTAGCTTCCTTAAATTTGGAATATGATTACAAAGGTAATATTGCATCAGAAGGAAATATTGAAAAAAATCTGTTGAAGGAATTAAATTCTTTATCATTTTATAATGATGCCAAACCCAAATCCTTAGGCTACGAATTTGTTGTGAAAACCATTTTCCCGATGATTGACAAGCACAAACTCAGCATAAAAGATATTTTAAGAACTTTTGTGGAACACGTTGCTATTCAAATTTCAAAAAAAATAGATTCAAATTCAGAACAAACAATGCTTGTAACCGGCGGTGGGGCGTTCAACACTTTTCTTATAGAGAGATTGCAGTCATACACAAAAACGAAATTGATAATTCCTGAAGAGACCATCATCAATTATAAGGAAGCTTTGGTTTTTGCATTGCTTGGCTTTTTAAAAGATGAAGGAAAAAACAATTGTTTAAAAAGCGTCACCGGAGCATCTAAAGATCACAGCAGCGGCGTTGTTTTTGAGATTTAAGGAATAAACCAAAAGTTTGGAAGTAAAATAATAAAATCATAAAATGTTATCCAAAACAATAAATCTGGAAGAACTGTCGAAAATCATTGAAGGTGAAGTTCATTTTGACAATTTACACAAAAGTATTTACGCGACCGACGCTTCCGTTTATAGGAAAATTCCTTTGGGCGTGGCTTATCCGAGAAACAATGACGACCTAAAAAAGATTATTCATTTCGCTACAAAAAATAAAATAACTTTAATTCCGAGAACAGCAGGAACCTCATTGGCAGGACAATGTGTTGGCGAGGGATTAATTGTTGATGTTTCCAGACATTTTACAAAAATACTGGCATTTGACGAACATAAAAAGACAGTGACAGTACAACCAGGAATTATAAGAGACGAACTCAATATCTATTTAAAACCCTACAAATTATTTTTCGGACCAAATACTTCAACAAGCAACAGATGTATGATTGGCGGAATGGTCGGCAACAACTCATCTGGTACAACTTCTATCAAATATGGCGTTACCCGTGATAAAGTTCTCGAATTAAAAACAATTTTAAGCGATTGTTCTGAAGTTGTTTTTAAAGAATTAAACACTACTGAATTCAATCAAAAAAGGACAGGAAGTTCTTTGGAAAACAAGATTTATCAAACTATTTATAACGAACTTTCCAATGAAGAAAATCAACATGAAATTTTAAAGGAATTTCCAAAAAAGGAAATCCACCGAAGAAATAATGGCTATGCGGTTGATGCTTTGTTAAATTTCGAACTTTTTGGAGGGACAAACAACACGGTAAATTTGGCAACTTTGTTAACAGGAAGTGAAGGCACATTGGCGTTTACCACAGAAATAACCATTCAGTTAAACGATTTGCCTCCTGCAAAAAACATTATGGTTGTCGCGCATTTTAACAGCATTCAAGAAAGTTTGGAAGCGGTGGTTATTGCTATGAAACACAATTTGTACACTTGCGAGTTAATGGATAAAACTGTTTTGGATTGTACCAAAAACAATCGGGAGCAGCTAAAAAACAGGTTTTTTGTTGAAAGCGACCCAAAAGCGCTGTTAATGTTGGAAATCTGTACAAATTCCGATGAAGAATCCGATAAATTGGCCGATAATTTAATAGCAGATTTAAAAGCAAATCAACTGGGATATGCGCATCCGAAATTAGTTGGTAACGACATTGACAAAGCTATTGAGTTGCGTAAAGCCGGTTTGGGTTTGCTGGGAAGCATTGTGGGTGATGATAAAGCCGTTGCCTGTATTGAAGACACTGCTGTGGATGTGAACGATTTGCCTGATTACATTGCTGAATTCACTAAAATGATGGCGGAGTTCGGACAAGAAGCGGTTTATTACGCACATGCTGGTGCAGGTGAATTGCATTTACGCCCAATGTTGAATTTAAAGAAAAAAGAAGACGTCGTTTTATTTCGGGAAATAACGACAAAAACTGCAAAACTCGTCAAAAAATATAGCGGTTCTTTTAGCGGGGAGCATGGTGACGGCATTGTTCGTGCAGAATTTATTCCGCTTATGATTGGAGAAAAAAATTATGAATTATTAAAACGCATTAAACATACTTTCGACCCGAATGCTGTTTTCAACAAAGGAAAAATTGTAAATCCTTTTCCTATGGATGAAAGTTTACGGTATGAAATTGACCGGAAAGAACCTGAAATTGAAACCATTATGGATTTTTCTGACAGCGCTGGAATTCTAAGATCCGCAGAAAAATGCAATGGATCAGGCGATTGCAGAAAATTACCTTCAGCCGGCGGAACTATGTGTCCGAGTTACAGAGCAACCAAAAATGAAAAAGACACCACAAGAGCTCGCGCAAATGCCTTACGTGAATTTTTAACGAACTCTAATGAAGAAAATAAATTCAACCATAAAGAATTGTACGATGTTTTCGATTTGTGTTTAAGCTGTAAAGCCTGCGCCAGCGAATGCCCGAGCAATGTGGATGTGGCGTCCTTGAAGGCAGAATTTTTGCACCAATATTACAAAGAAAATAAAATTCCATTCAGAACAAAATTATTTGCCAATAACGTAAAATATAACAAACTGGGAAGCCTTACCCCTAATTTGGCCAACTTGGTTTTAAACACCAAAATAACCAAAAAACTCATGGGAATTGCCACAGAAAGAAGTATTCCTGAATTGGCAAAAACCACCGTTTACAAATGGGTTCGGAAAAATAAAAAACGATTGGTAAATCAGCCTAATAAATTTGGGGAAATCTATCTTTTTGTCGATGAATTCACCAATTATTACGATGCGCAAATTGGCATTGATGCCATTGAATTGTTAACAACACTGGGCTATAGGGTAAACATAACCAACCATGAAGAAAGCGGACGCAGTTTTATTTCAAAAGGTTTATTGGATGAAGCCAAAGATAAAGCCAATTTTAACGTAAACTTTTTTAAAGAATTAATTTCTAAGGAAACGCCATTGGTGGGCATTGAGCCTTCAGCAATCTTAACTTTCAGGGATGAATATTTAAGATTGGCCGAAGACAAATCGGCCGCTAAAAACATTTCAGAAAACACCTTTACTATTGAAGAATTTATCAAACAGGAATTTGAGAAAAATAATATTTTGGCTTCTCGTTTTACCACGCAAGAAAAAACTTTAAAAATCCACGGCCATTGTCAGCAAAAATCGTTGAGCAGTATGGAGCCAACTTTTAAAATGCTTTCCATTCCTAAAAATTATTCCGTTACCATTATAAATTCGGGTTGTTGCGGAATGGCGGGATCTTTTGGCTACGAAAAAGAACATTACGACCTAAGTATGCAAGTTGGAGAAGACACCTTGTTTCCAAAAATAAGAAATACAGAAAATACCACTATTATTGCAGCCGCTGGAACAAGTTGCCGACATCAGATAAAGGATGGCACCGGTAAAACCTCAAAACATCCTATTACAATTTTAAGAGAAGCCCTTATTTAAAATGAAATTAATAATTAGAACATACAAATTACAATTAAAACATCCTTTTACAATTTCAAGAGGCACCAGAACCGAAATTCCTTCCATAATAGTTGAATTTCAGGAAAATGGGATTTCAGGTTTTGGAGAAGCAACCGAAAACGCTTATTATAAAACCACAGTTGAACAACTTAAAGCGGAACTCATTCAAAAAAGAGAGATTGTTGAAATTTCTTCAACCAAAACTCCTGAAGAATATTGGGATTATTTGCTTCCGCATTTCAAAGACAGCATGTTTTTGCTGTGTGCTTTAGATGAGGCTTACACCGATTTATATACGCGACAGAAAGGCCTTAAATTATTTGAATACTGGGGTTTTGAAGTAAAAAATCTTCCACAATCAAATTATACCATTGGGATTGATACTATAGAAAACATGGTGTTAAAAATGAAAGAAATGCCCTGGCCAATTTATAAAATAAAATTAGGCACAAAGAATGATATTGAAATAGTGACCGAATTAAGAAAACAAACTGACGCCGTTTTTAGAATTGATGCAAATTGTAGTTGGACCGTCACCGAAACCATCAAAAATTCCATTGAATTACAAAAATTAGGTGTTGAATTTATAGAGCAACCGCTTGCACCTACCAACTGGAAAGGTGCTAAAATAGTGTTCGACAATTCTTATTTACCCATTATTGCAGATGAAAGTTGTCTCGTGGAAAATGATGTTGAAAAATGTTATAATCACTTTCATGGCATCAACATAAAACTGCTGAAATGCGGTGGTTTGACACCCGCCAGAAGAATGCTTGACATAGCGAAATCTTTAGGCTTAAAAACTATGGTTGGCTGTATGACGGAATCTTCTGTTGGAATTTCTTGTATTGCCCATTTGGCGCCAATTTTGGAGTATGTGGATATGGATGGCGCTTTGTTGTTAAAAAATGATGTGGCTTCAGGAGTAAAATTAGAAAACGGAACTATTATATTTTCAAATATAAGCGGAATTGGCGTTGAATTACTTTCAAAAAAATAATTTTTAAATATTTACAAAATTTTAACATATTTTTAATTGGTAAATTAATTTATTTCGTATCTTTGCCTCGGTAAGTTTCATAGCTTACCATCTTTTTCATAGCAATTTTCCTCATCCAATCTTGGGTGAGGTTTCTTTTTTTATATACTTTCCTGTTAAATTTTATAAGTATCTTTGCCCGCTCTAATATAAATTTAAACTATGCTTTTAGGAATTACATATACAGAATGGGTCGGGTATGCCGCCTCTTTGGCACTGATTATTTCATTTATGATGAAAAATATCAATACCCTCAGAATTATCAATTCCTTGGGAGCTATACTTTTTGTAGTTTATGGTATAATGCTGCAGACTTCTTATCCAATTATTATTACAAATGGGTTTATTTTAATGGCAAATATTTATTATTTGACGTTTAAAAGAAAAATGGCAGCTCAATAACAGGCACACAACCATAAAATTAAAATCGCTTTTAATGAGAAGCTTTATGCTGTACTACTTCAAACAACTCACCGCCTTCACATTTGATTGTTTTATAAGGGAATTTTAAAATAAGTGCATAATCATGAGTTCCCATCAGTATTGTTTTTCCACTGTCATGAATATCTTTTAACACATTTAAAACGTCTACTGAAGTGGCAGGATCTAAATTTCCCGTTGGCTCATCGGCTAAAATTAAGTCGGGATCATTCAACAAAGCCCTGGCAATAGCAATTCTTTGTTGTTCACCACCAGATAATAAATAAGGCATTTTAAAACCTTTTGTTTCCATGCCAACTTTTAACAATACTTCATTAATTTTCTTTTTCATTTTCACCTCTTCTTTCCATCCGGTTGCTTTCAAAACAAATAATAAATTGTCATAAACACTTCTGTCATTCAACAACTTAAAATCCTGAAATACAATTCCTAGTTTACGGCGCAAAAAGGGAATCTCTGCTTCTTTTAAGCTTTTTAAATTAAATCCAACAATACTTCCTTCGCCTTTTTCCAAGGGCAAATCGCCATACAAGGTTTTCATTAAACTGCTTTTTCCGCTTCCGGTTTTTCCAATTAAATAAACAAATTCACCCATGCTAATTTGCAAATTAACATTAGACAAAACCAAGTTTTCTCTTTGATATATTTGTGCATTTTGCAAGGAAAGAATGACTTCTGACATAGTAGGCCTGTTTTTGACAAAACTAGATGTTTTTAAGTAAAGTATCAACATTAATATAATTAATAATATGCCCCCTCATTTCAAAATTGATGTTAAACTTATAAAATAT
>JAGXIN010000144.1 GCA_024635575.1 Flavobacteriia bacterium | reverse complement strand
TCAAAAACATCTCCCATATTTACAACATCAGTAACATTGTCTGTACGTTCCCAAGCCAGTTCAGAAATATGCAATAACACTTCATTTCCTGGAGCATCAAGATATTCTACAACTGCACCAAAATCGAGCATTTTAATTACTTTAACATTATAAACACCACCTACTTGCGGTTTGAAAAGCAAAGAATCAATTTTTGCTAAAACAGCGTCAATTCCAGATTGATCTGTTCCTAAAATTTCAACAATGCCTTCTCCTGTTAAAGGATCTTCATTAATCACTAAAGTACAACCAGTTGCTTTCTGTATTTCTTGAATTACTTTTCCGCCAGGGCCAATTAAAGCACCAATAAATTCATTAGGAATCGTTCTGGTAATCATTTTAGGAGCATATGGTTTCACATCTGCATTAGGTGCCGCAATTGCTTCATTAAGTTTGCCTAAAATATGTAAACGACCTTCACGAGCTTGCTTTAAGGCACTTACTAAAATTTCATAGGAAAGTCCTTTTATTTTAATATCCATTTGGCAAGCAGTAATTCCGTCAGCTGTACCTGTAACTTTAAAGTCCATATCACCTAAATGATCTTCATCACCTAAGATATCTGATAAGACAGCATATTTTTCACCATCGGAAATCAATCCCATTGCGATACCTGAAACAGGTTTTTTCATTTGAATACCTGCATCCATAAGTGCCATTGTTCCTGCACAAACAGTTGCCATTGAAGACGAACCATTGCTTTCCAATACTTCAGAAACAATTCTGACAGTATAAGGGCAATCCGCAGGGATCATTCCTTTTAAAGCGCGTTGCGCTAAATTTCCGTGACCAACTTCACGACGGGAAGTTCCTCTTAAAGGACGAGCTTCTCCTGTAGAAAACGGAGGAAAATTATAATGTAAGTAAAATTTTTCTTCACCTTGGTGTGTTGGCATGTCAATTTGGTTTGCTTCTCTTGAAGTTCCTAAAGTAACTGTTGCCAATGCCTGTGTTTCTCCTCTGGTAAAAATTGCTGAACCATGTGTTGAAGGTAAATAATCCACTTCACACCAAATTGGACGAATATCTGTGGTTTTACGTCCGTCTAAACGCAAGCCTTCATTTAAGGTTAAATTACGAATAGCACTTTTTTCAACTTTACTATAATATTTAGAGATTATAGCTCCCTTTTCTTCTAATTCTTCTTCAGAAAAAGTTGCTTTAAATTCTTCTTTTATTTTTGAAAATGATTCACTACGCTCATGTTTAGCGCTTCCAGCCTTAGCGATATCATATACTTTTTGGTAGGCAAAATCGTGTGCTTTTTTCTCAATTTCCTCGTCAGCTTGTACCATCTCATATTCACGCGTTACCTTCTTGCCAAAAGCTTCGGCTAAACGAACTTGGGCAGCACATTGTACTTTAATGGCTTCGTGAGCAAATTTAATGGCTTCAGCCATTTCTTCTTCACTGCATTCATCCATTTCTCCTTCAACCATCATTACTGAATCTGCTGAAGCGCCAATCATCATATCAATGTCGGCTTCTAACAATTGTGCCCTACTCGGATTGATAATGAACTTTCCATTTACCCGACCAACCCGAACTTCCGAAATTGGTGTTTCAAAAGGAAGATCACTCAATTGTATTGCTGCTGAAGCGGCCAAACCAGCTAAAGCATCAGGCATCACTGTTTCGTCATGAGACATCAACTGAATCATCACTTGTGTTTCTGCATGATAATCTTTTGGGAAAAGTGGACGTAAAACACGGTCTACCAAACGCATAGTTAACACTTCACTGTCACTTGGTCTTGCTTCTCTTTTGAAGAAACCTCCTGGATAACGACCAGCAGCTGCAAATTTTTCCCGATAATCTAGTGTCAACGGCAAGAAATCTACTGGACTGGCAGAGTAATTAGATACAACAGTACCCAATAACAATGCATCTCCCATTCTTACAACAACTGAACCATGAGCTTGTTTTGCTAATTTTCCAGTTTCAATTGAGATGGTTCTTCCATCTCCTAAATCAATAATTTCTGTAAATACCTTAGGTATCATAAATAGTTTTTTTATTTAATTAAACAATTGGTTTGTGCTGTTGTGTTGTGTGTTGCCCAATGAAAAGTTTAATTTGTTGCTTTTTTATTTTCAAATAAAATTAAAAAAAAAGAGGCAAAAATCAGCCTCTTTTTTAGTGAAATTATTTTCTAATGCTTAATTCTTTAATTATTTCACGATATCTTACAATATCTGTTTTAATTAAATAATCAAGTAAGTTTCTTCTTTTACCCACCAATCTCACCAATGAACGCTCTGTATTAAAATCTTTACGATTTCTTTTTAAATGTTCTGTTAAGTGATTAATTCTGAAAGTAAACAAGGCAATTTGCCCTTCTGATGAGCCAGTGTTAGTGGCTGATTCATTGTGTTTTGCGAAAATCTCTTCTTTTTTCTCTTTAGTTAAGTACATGCTAACATTAATTTTATTAATAATTTTTATGTATTGCTAAACCTTATGGCTTGCAGTCGGCAAATATACTATTATTATTATTGATTTACAATTAATTACAAGGTGATATTTTTATTTCCCAAATGACTTGAATCCATTAACAGGCAATAAATGCATTAACCGCAAAAAATATGATAGGTTAATATTTTTATTGAAAATTTAAAATTGGAATGACATTTATTAAAGTGGAACAATTAAAATATATTAAAAAAGCGAGCCTTTCGGAGCTCGCTTTTTATTATTTTCTAATCGGTAAGTTTTGAATCAAATCAATGTATAAATTAATTTGCTTTTTTAGATTTTTTCGTTCCACAATTTTATCTAAAAAACCATGTTCCAAAACAAATTCCGAACGTTGAAATCCTTCCGGCAAATCTTTACCTGTGGTATCTTTAACAACTCTTGGTCCTGCAAAAGCGATTAAAGCATTTGGCTCTGCAATATTAATATCTCCAAGCATCGCATATGATGCGGTTGTTCCGCCAGTTGTTGGGTCTGTACACAATGATATATATGGAATGTTCACTTCAGCAAGTTGCGCTAGTTTAGCTGATGTTTTCACCAATTGCATTAATGAATAAGAGGCTTCCTGCATTCTTGCTCCACCAGATTTTGATATCATCAGAAAAGGAATTTTGTTTTCTATTGAATAATCAATTGCCCTCGCAATTTTTTCACCAACAACACTTCCCATAGAACCTCCAATAAAAGCAAAATCCATCGCCGCGATAACTAAATCCTTACCCAAGGACTTGCCCACAGCGGTTCTCACGGCATCTTTAAGCTTTGTTCTTTCGTAGGCTTCAGTCAGTCTATCGACATATTTTTTACTGTCAGAAAATTTTAATGGATCTTTCGAAACCATATCTTTATCAAATTCTTTAAAGGTATTGTTGTCAAAAAGAATATCAAAATACTCAGCGCTTCCTATTCTAACATGGTAACCATCTTCAGGGCTAACATAAAAATTTTGTTTCAATTCTGCAGAATCAACAATTTTACCGCTTGGTGTTTTATACCATAATCCTTTTGGAACGTCTTTTTTATCTTCTGTAGGAGTTTGAATTCCTTTATCTTTTCTTTTAAACCAAGATGACATAATTATGTTGTTTTAGTAAAAATTAAGAGGTGCAAATTACTAAAAAAAATAAAGAGAACATATTAAAATATGTTCTCTTTATAAAATTTAAGTTATAAGCGTAAGAATTATAATGTATTAACGTTATTTAAATCTTTAAAAGCCTGTATTAAACGATTTTTAAAAGTAAGTTCACCTTCACGCAACCATTTTCTAGGATCATAATGCTTTTTATTTGGCTGATCAGCACCGTCAGGATTGCCTATTTGTGTTTTTAAATAATCTACATTGTTAACCATATAATCTCTAATCCCTTCAGCAAAAGCAAATTGAAGATCGGTATCAATATTCATTTTAATAACACCATATCCAATAGCCTCTCTAATTTCTTCAAGCGTAGAACCTGAACCACCGTGAAACACGAAATCCACAGGATTTATGCCTGTTTTATATTTATTTTGAATAAATTTTTGAGAATTGTCTAAAATTTTTGGTGTTAGTTTAACATTTCCTGGTTTATATACCCCATGAACGTTTCCAAAAGATGCTGCAATGGTAAAGCTATCACTCACCTTTTTAAGTTCTTCATAGGCATAAGCAACTTCTTCGGGTTGTGTATATAATTTTGAGGAATCAACGTCAGAATTGTCAACCCCATCTTCTTCACCTCCGGTAATTCCCAATTCAATTTCTAAAGTCATTCCCATTTTACTCATGCGCTGAAGATATTTTTTACATATTTCAATGTTTTCTTCAATTGGTTCTTCAGATAAATCCAACATATGTGAACTGTAAAGAGGCACACCATTTTCTTTATAAAATTGTTCACCGGCATCCAATAATCCATCAATCCATGGCAATAATGATTTTGCACAATGATCTGTATGTAAAATTACCGGTATTTCATAGGCCTCCGCCAATACATGAATATGTTTGGCACCTGCAATAGCACCTGCTATAGCAGCTTTTTGATTCACATTAGACAATCCTTTCCCTGCATTGAATTGTGCTCCACCATTTGAAAACTGAATAATTACAGGTGAATTCAATTCTTTTGCAGTTTCTAAAACAGCATTAATGGTATTCGATCCGATAACATTTACTGCCGGTATTGCGAAATTTTTGGCTTTCGCCAATTTAAAAAGTTCCTGTACTGTTTTTCCTGTTGCAACTCCTGATTTAATTGTGTGACCCATAATATTTTATATGTAGTTTTTTTTGAATTATAGCAAAATTAATGAATTATCTTTTTTAAATGAGCATATGAATTGAAAAAAAACGAAATCGAAATAGTTTTTAATCTTAGGATTAAAAAGGATAACTTATCCCAAAATTATAAACATTATTCGCAAAATTATAATTTTTAAACCACTTATTCCCTTTAGGAAGGTAAGGTTCATAGGTTTTAAATCCTAAATCCAATCGCAATAAAATAAAACTTAAATCATATCGAACACCAAATCCTGATCCTATTGCAATATCTTTTATTGAGTTCAGTCCATTAAATTTTGCTTCAGGTTGTGTAATTGAAGAATTTGAAATATCCCAAATATTACCTGCATCAACAAATAAAGCACCGTTTATACTGTTAATTACATTAAATCTATACTCAAAACTATTTATAAATTTGAGGTTTCCAACGTTAAACTCCAGTCCGCTTTTTGTTGATCCAGGGCCTAAATCATAAATTTTCCAGGCTCTTAAATCATTTGGTCCGCCAATAAAATAACTTCTGCTAAATGGTATTGAAGTCGAGTTTCCGTAAGGTATCGCCACGCCTAAAAAGCTTCTGAATACCAACACATTATCAGCAGTTAAATCCCAGAATTTTTTGTACTCCAAATCAGCTCTCACATATTGGGCTATTGGTATACCAAAAAGCGTTTTTACATTGTTGGCATCTTTATTTTTAGCCAACAGTGTGGTTAGATTACCCGATGAAGCCAAGCGTGATCTGAAAAATGAAAAATCTGTGTCTTTATAATTTTTACTGTTATTATAGGTAAAAGTATAGGCCATTAAAGGAACCAAAACATCTTCCGTAATTATATTGTAGCGGTTTCTGATGTTTCTAACGATTCTATATTCTGCAGGATTACTATCCTCAAAATTAACATCAATCCTAGTGTCTATAAACTCAATCACATTACCAGCGGATAACGTGTCATTAAAATAGGTGCTGGCAATATCCTGAATTGCATTAAATTCGGATTTATAGATATTGAAATAAGAGTCAACATTTAAATTTTTAATAAACTGTGCGTTTAATAATTGAAAACTATGATTTATTGTTTTTGACGATTCCCAGGTATAATCTATAATTCCTGTAAATATTTGTTTATCCAGTCCAATATTTTTTTGAAAACTCGTTCCCAAAGTGAAAATTGTTTTAGGAGCCATGCTTTTTGGAATTAATTTTTCAAATTTAACTGGAAACACAAATCTTGGAAGTTCCAATGAAATATCTCCACCAACTTCCCTGGCATTCAATAATTTTCCTTTATCGGCAGCGTCTTTTGATTCTAAAAATGAGCCTTGAACAGAAAATTTAAATAATTCTAACCCTCTAAAAATATTTCTGTCTAAAAATGAAAGTTTTCCTGAAATTCCGAGTTGTCTAATATTTGAATGTGTTAGTTCCGCACTAATTCCTATTGAATATTTTTTAAGAGGAGATAAATAAATGGAGGTTTGTAACATGTCATTTTCCAATTCTTCATATTTTATGTCAACCGTCCTGAAATTTTGAAGACCCCTTAAATTTTTGCGTGTTAGTTCTCTTGTATCATCTTTATAAAGATCATCTGGTTCTATAAAAATAGAATTTAGCAAATACTTAGGATTGTATCTTAATTTTTCCTGGGCAAAAAATGAAAATCCGTTATAATTTAAGCTGTCTTTAATTGAATTATCTCCGGCAATGGAAAAAGAATAATCCGTATAAATATTAACTTTTTGAATTTTTTGGACTTTAAACGGTACATATCCTGCATTTTCATCAATAAGTAGCACAACATCAGATTTATAATTTGTGGCTGATGTATCAACTTCAAAAGTTATCGCATTTTTATAAAATCTATAGATTCCTGAATTTCTAAATAAATCAGTTAACCTATTTTGCTCATTAACAAATGATGAAAGTCTATATTGGCTTCCTTTTTTAATAAATGATTTGCTTTTATGAATCTCATAAATGGAGTCTAAAACTGCCGATTTTATGTTTTTTGTAATGCTGTCTAATTGATTAGGCTTATCAGTGATTACATTATAATCAACCGCAGCTTTCTTGTTTTTTAATTGATGCTCCTCATAATCTACCTCAACATTAAAATAGCCTTCATTGTAATAGTGTAATGTTAAGTTTTTAACTGTTTGGGCTGCTTTTTTTGAATCGAAAATCACAGGAGGTTCTCCATTATTCAGTATCCACTGATGCATTTTATATTTGAAATTTCTAACCCCGCGCGTTTGTTTTTCAGAAAATACGCCCGTTGTAAAATTATTCCATCCTGGATTGTTTGATTTCCATACGTCAAAATCGGCTTCAAAATTTTTGTTTCCCAAATTATAAAAATGTAAGGGTAAGGCAACTCCAAGTACCAATTGATTGGGACGTTGAACAATATAATCGTTTATTTCATTGCTGACATTCTTTTTATCATTGACAACAACTTTGTTTTTTACAAGGAGAAATTCATTTTCACCAACATACTTCACAGAATTACATGATAAAAAACCAAAAATCATACCTATGAAAATTAATAATATTATAAAATTGGTTTTCAATAAATAAGCGTTTAAATTTGTTTCAAAAGTATAACTTTTCAATGGTTTAACAAATTACTATTTTTTATAAATAAATTAATGAGTTTAAGTAAAAATCAATTAAAAACAATAACGAGCCTAAATCAAAAAAAGTACCGAACCGCACATCATTTATTTGCTGCTGAAGGCACTAAAATTGTCGCTGAATTTTTAAACTCCAATTTTGAATTGGAACAGTTATTTTGTTTGGACAATTCCATTTATAAAAATTTAGAGAAAGTTACTGAAATTTCTGAAAACGAATTAAAAAAAATAAGCACACTGGTGACCCCAAATAATGTTTTGGCACTTTTTAAGATTCCCTCTATAGAAACTTCCGTAAAATCCGGTTTAATTGTGGCTTTGGATGATATTAATGACCCTGGAAATTTAGGTGCCATTATTAGATTATGCGATTGGTTCGGCGTGGATCAGTTGATTTGCTCCATTAACACAGTCGATTGCTATAACCAAAAAGTGGTGCAGGCTTCAATGGGATCTTTAGCAAGAGTATCCATAATTTATACTGAATTGGCTGAATATATACAGCAATCCAATGTGCCCAAATATGCAGCGGTTATGGATGGTGAAAATGTGTATAAAAGCAACTTGCCCCAAAATGCAGTTTTGGTGATGGGGAATGAAGCAAATGGAATTCGTGATTCCATTTCAAAATTAGTAACCAATACCATTTCAATACCAAGGTTTGGCGTGTTAAAGCAGACAGAAAGTTTAAATGTAGCAACCGCTACCGCAATTTTGTTGAGTGAATTTAAGCGATTGACCTAATCGATTAATGAAAAGAAAATTTAATAAAAACACCTCTCGTTCCAAAATAATCAACAGAACCTGTCCACGGACTGTTCGGGT
>JAGXIN010000143.1 GCA_024635575.1 Flavobacteriia bacterium | reverse complement strand
GTTTGTACTAAATCAGATTTGAGCTTTAATTTATATACCCTTATTTTTTTAATTCAGTATTTCCCATATGATTCCAAATATTGTCACAATTCCAACAACTAATGCAATTATGACATTGGTTTTATTCCAAATTGATTCTTTCTGTCCCTTTTCTTTTCCAAGAGATTGATTTTTGATTTTACTTTTTTTATTAATAACGATATTTTCCGCATTAAAAACGTTTGATTTATTATCTTGTATTTTCATTTTTTTTTCAAACCAATCAGTTAAAATCAATTCTAAATTATCATAATCAAAATTTTTCTTTTCACTCGTTTTTCGTTTTTTGATTATTGATAAAATTTGATATTTTATATGTTTATAAAATTCAGTCTTTTCGCCTTTGTAATAATGAAGATGATATTCGATGAAACTTGTACATTTATAAAGTGGACTAAATTTTTCTAAAAAGTCAACAAAAGCATTGTCAATAAAATTATTAACAGAATTGAATTTTTCATTTTCTGAATAATTTAATTCATTAGCTGCATATAAAATGGATGGATAAAGACTAATTTCAAACTTGTCCGTTTTTGGACTGATTGGAACATAATCTTTAGTCCATTCTCCGCCAGACATCAAGTAAGCTTCCTCCATAAAAATTTCAGTCAGTTCGTTCTCGCTTTCACCTTTATATTCTTTTTTCGGTAAGTGAACTTTAAAAAAGTTATGATGTTTTATCATTTAGATACTGTTTTTCTCAAATTATGGCCAACGAGTTTATAAGATTTTTACGGCGTAAAAACGGAGATTTTGCCGCCGTATCACTATTTTATTGAATGTTTGTCAGTTCGTTATTTAGTTTAAATGTAAGCATAAATTTTATGAGGTGTTATGTGCCGTTTTTTACTATTCGGCTTTCAATTTCTGTTTTAATTAAATTACTTGTTGAATCTTTCTTTTTTAATAATGTCAACACTAATTTACGATATTCTTCTTTGTTTTTTATTCCTATCAATTCGCAAACTTTTGATTGTGGAATTAATGCATTTTTCAAATTGAATAATCTTAATATTGAGTTATAGTCACTATTATTCACAACAATTTCAAATTCCATTTTTATATTATCATATAGTTTTTGTTTGTCGATTGAAGCATATAAACTTTCAATTTCAATTAAACTGTCAACTATGTTTTTTGATGTGAAATTGCTTAAACTATAAAGTTCTCTTTTAAGAATTTCTTTATAATGTAGAATAATTTGTGGCTCAAGTTGGTCAACGAAAAAACTCAAAATGTTACTTTTCACTTCATTAAATACATCATCTGGATTTTTCCCCATATGGCTAGCTAAGGATTTAATGATATTTTCCAATAGTAATAAGTTTTCTGCCTCCGCAACATCTAAAACCCAAATATTTTTTTCATTTAATTTTATAATTTCTGGTAATTGTCTTCTATCCCTATCAATTATTCCAAATGAACTTATCTGGTGAAATCCATTTTGCTCATTAAATGATTTTACAGAATGGATAACTTTTTCACAACTGCCTAATGGCTTTAGAGTATAGTCAAAATATACTTGTTCATAAATTTCATAATCAATACTACTACTGTCACCTTCTATAAATATAACAGGTTTTCTACTACCTAAAACTTCAAGGTATAGCTGTTCAGGAATAGGCATTTCATTATTTAATATTTCATAGTCCCAAAGGTTGTTCGAAACATACGATTTTGCCCAAATTTTGATTGCATTTTGTCTTGTAAATGCAAAATCTATATCGTGGGTTAAATATATAAAAGAACAGTCAGGCCTTTCTATTTCTATTAAATCAAAAAGTGTTTTAATAAGCGATTTGTGTATATGCATTTCAGGTTCATCAATAATAATTATTGAATTTTCTGGAGCACAAACTACTTCTCCCGTGAGATAAAATATAACCCTTTCGCCATCACTCATTTCAGACGCATTGTATGAATCTGCCTGGTTACCAGTTGGGAATGTTTCAATTACACCTGCTTTTTTAATTAGTTTTCTATGTGGTAATACAGTCTCCCATAATTTTTGGACTCTGTCTAACTTAGTAAGAGGTTTTTGAATTTTCCCTTCCTTATAAGCTAATGATTCTTCATATTCTTCGGTATGTAAATAAACTAATAATTTATCAAAATCATTTAATAAGAATGTGTTTGGATTATTTCCCCATCTATTTTGAGTCTTTTGCGAAACATGTAAATGTTCGTGTTTTGGTTCATAGTATACACCAAAGAAAAATTCCCTTTTTGCCCTTTCCATTGATTTTGGGCTAACCTCCTTTGGAAAACTTAAGGATTTTTGTGCAGAAATTCTATGTGTTTTTCCTAAATATTTTTCTTCAATGTTAAAGCCAAATCTTGTCTTACCTGATCCATTTGCTCCAACTACTACAAGTTGTTCAAAGTCAATGTTTGGGGTTGAATTTGGTGTTCCTTTCTTATTTGGTAGTTGTATGTTCATAGTTTGCTGGATGTTTCTCTAAAATGGCACATAACTTGTTTTATCACAATAAAAATTGGTTATTATCATTTATATTTCACTGATAATATAATATTGAATTTTTATTTATTTAGATTATCAGCAATTTTTATGGATGACTAAATTAAGCAAAATAAGTTTACAGGAACAGTAATTTAATTCCTTATAAGTGATTTTGCTTTAATTATTTATTTTTAGCAAACTTAATTATTTGCTAAACATTCCGTTTAGTTTAGACCATTCAAATGGAACTTGATTAAAAGAGGGCAAAGCCAAAAATAAGTGCTTTTCCTTCGGCTCCGCTCAGGACAAGTTTTTAAAGCTCTTATTGTGCGGAATTGGAAGCTGTATTTAGCAAGATTGTATTATAATTGTTGAGGTCCTGAAACAAGTTCAGGATAAACGGAATACTGCTGGAAATGGATGGAAAATTGGATTGATAAATGATGGTTTTGCACAACGTTTTATTCACTTTAAAGTTGTATATTTGTTTATAATATGTTAATAATTTAACTTTATAGTGTTTTTTATTTTAATATTTCTATATTTGCATAGAATTTAACACGTTAAGATGGCGGATAAATCAATTGTAAAATCTTTTTTGCAAGAACTGAAGCAAATTATTAAAATATGGGGCATTCTCTTCTCCAATCGACCCAAAAATAGTATTCAAAATCTTGCAGATTTAAGTATAACTGCCAAAATGCGTGAAGAAATAATTCTCACACTAGAAATTGAGGATTATAGTGAAGGTCCTTTAGAGGAGACTCAACAAGGAGGAACTAAAATGTGGATTTTTGGCAAAATAATTAAAGGTCAACAAATTTATATTAAGTTGACTATTTCAAAAATTACGGACCAAGCAATTTGCATTTCTTTTCACAAGGCTGAATTCCCTATGGAATTCCCGCTTAAGGATTAAACTAAAAAACAAATTAATTATGAAAAGTCCAATCACAGGTAAGGAGATGACCTTACAAATTGAAAAGAGTATTTTGGAGTTTCGAAAAGAAAAATTCGAGTATAATCACAAAAGTTATTATTGTGTAGAAAGTGGAGAATCATATACAACCACAGAGTTGGATGAGTTTAATTTAAATCAAGTGTATAATCAATACCGGGATAAGCATAATATTCCATTTCCTGATCAAATTATCAAATTAAGGAATACTTATGGTTTGTCCGCAAGTATGATGTCCAAAATATTGGGTTTTGGGACCAATAGTTATAGGAATTATGAAAAAGGAGAAGTTCCAAGTTTAGCAAATGCTAATTTAATTAATACGGTTTCAAATAGTATTTTGAACTTTAAGTTGTTAGTTGATTTAAACAATGATTTGAATGATGAAGAAAAAATAAAAATCCTTAAAAGGATTGAAGTTGTCATCGAAAATTATCGAGAAAGTAAAGATGACAAAAAATACGTAGACATTTTATTTGAAAACAGGCTACCTGATAATTACACAGGTTACAGAAAACCCGATATGGAAAAGATGTCAAATATGATTTTGTTTTTTGCTGAAAAACTAAATCCTACTGAAACAATGATGAATAAATTATTGTTTTATTCTGATTTTTATAATTATAAGCAAACTGCATATTCAATAAGTGGTTCAAATTATATGGCACATAATTATGGACCAGTTCCAGTTAGATTTGGAGGTATTTTTGATTACGCAACAAATAAGGATTTTATTTTTATGCAAATAGAAGATTATGGAAATGGATATTGGGGTAAATGTTTTTATAAATCAAGTCATAAGGAATTTAATTCAGAATTATTCAGTTCTGAAGAAATAGAGACTTTAAATACTATTGTAAGTACATTTAGAGGTTGTAACGCTACTCAAATAATGGAAAAAAGTCACGAGGAAAAGGCTTGGTTAGAAAATGAAAAAAGCAAAAGTTTGATAGATTATAATTATGCATTTGAATTAATCCACGTTTGATTTTTTATAAGGACACACTCCTAAAAAGTTTGTAAACATAAATCTAGGGGTTCAATTTTTAAGGTTGAACCCTTTTTTCACTTCTTTCTTATTTAATTATATTTCTCATTAGATATCCTGGATCTCAAAACCTCCACTAATGATAAATTTTTGAAGCAAGTTATGTACTTTTATATTTATTTTGAATGCCGGAAACATAGCGCCCTCCAATTTTTCAAAATACTCCTTTGCCTTGTTTTTATCAACTGTATCCTTTAGCTCATCAAAACGGCCATATTCATTAATATTTGAATCGGTTACGCCGGAATTCAACATACTTCTCAATTTTGTTTCATCTAATCCGAAAACTTGTGTTATGTGGTAAATTTCTTCATTCTTAGCTTTGGATTGGTATTCCGTTATATTTTCCCTTAAGGAATAACCACCTTCAATAGTTACATCGCCACTTTGAACATCATGAATAAAAATATTGGCATATTTTTGCTCTACTTGCGAAAGAGAAGCAAAAGATTTATGCAACTCATCCAAAGTATGCTGAGTTTTGTCGCTGTCAACTCCTTCTTTTTTAAGCGTTTTAAGGAATTTTTCAAAACGTGAATTCATATAATTTGCATCAATGACCCCTGTATCTATTTCCGTTAAATAACCATCTATTTCATAAGGAACATCATCCAATCCGCCGATTCCGTCGCCACCACTAAACAATTCTTTGTAACGAAGTGCCAGAATCAGGTAAATATTTTCATCAAATTTCATTTCTATCACTACTTTTTGCTTCCCTTTACCAAACTCATATTTTAACTGGCTCCATTTAAAGCCTTGAATTTTGGCAGCTTCTAAATAATCATTTAACAACTTGAAAAGTTTGGCGAACCTGCCACGTTCGGAAAGATCATCCGGTAACTTCTCGAAATTCTCAATACCCGCAGCATTGAACAATTGGGATATTTCCTCAAATACGGAATTCATTCTATCCAGGTTATAATCCAAATGCTCTACAAATAGTCCGATAGGTTTATTGCCGGAATACAGTTTTACCGCTTTGTTAATATTCTGTTCCATTGTGTGCGGCTTTCTATAATAGCGAATCGTTCCAAAAGGTTTGTCGGGACCAAACAGACGGTTTGTTCGCGAAAATGCCTGAATGATATTTTCATATTTAAGCACCTTATCCAAAAACAGTGTATTTAACCATTTGGCATCAAATCCGGTAAGCATTTGGTCAACCACTATCAATAAGTCAATTTGTTTCTCAGGCGTTCTTTCTAATCGAATATGGGGTTCTTTATGAGCAAGTCTTGCCGCAATATCTTTCTTAAATTTTGAATGGCTGGAAAGTGTAAAATCCCGTTCGTAACGGTGGTTGTAATCCTCTATAATTTCGACTAAACCATCCTCTTTATATAATACACCACCGTTATTGTCAATAAGTGGATCGAATAGTGCGGTGATTTTTAACTCAGGTTTTTCTTTCTTTAATAATCTATAATATTCAATAGCTTCGTGTATGCTGCTTGTTGCAAAAATAGCGTGGAACTTTCCGTTTTGGCTAAGCGTTAACCAGTTTTCTGATATATCGTTTACTACCATCTGCTGATGTACTTCACGCTCATATTGAGACCTGGATAAAAAATCTTCGATACCTTTCACATAATTACCGGCATCGTCTATATATCCCGCCATTTTTACCTGCTTCATATATTTATTGAAGATTTCTTTTTTCTTAGGATCAGCCAATGCCTCGCTTTCATCGTTTGCCCTGGCTTTTTCAAGAGCAACCGCCCTCCTTAAATCCCTATCCTTATAAGTCAATACTTTATAAGGGTCAAAACCAAGTACGTTTTTGTCGCGTATGCCATCGGCAATGCTATACCTGTGCAATTCATTTCCAAACACCGTAGCAGTCGTATTCATCTTCTTTTGGTTTTCTTCCTGAATGGGCGTTCCCGTAAATCCAAAAAATATAGCCATAGGGAAGGTTTCTTTTATTGTAATAAGCATATCGCCAAAAGTTGATCGGTGCGCTTCATCTACAATAAACACCATCCTTTTTTCATTCATTAACTTAATATCATTCGCATTAAGCCCCTCATCCTCGTCTTTTATGTTGCTCATCTTTTGAATAGATGTCACAATTAATGTGTTGGCAGGGTCGGTACTTTTCAATTTTGTAACCAAAACGCCTGTATTTTCAGTTGCCTGAACATCTTCATTTTCATCGGCAAAACCCCGGTATTCTTTTAACGACTGTGTGCCCAATTCGATTCTGTCCATTAAAAAAATCACTTTGTCGGCATCTTTAGAATTAGCAATTAATTGTGCCGACTTAAAACTGGTCATTGTCTTTCCGGAGCCTGTGGTGTGCCAAATAAATCCACCCAATAAATGCTTACTATTCCAATCGGTTTTTGAAACCCTGTCGGATATTGCATTGGCTGCATAATACTGATAGCTGCGCATTACTTTAAGCACTCCGTCGGAACCATCGGCAACTGTGTAGAAGCCAATTAACTGATGTGCCATTGGAATGGAAAGCAGCGAAGATGCAATATCATTCCAATTTTTTGTAGGTTCGTTGTTAAAATCTGCCCAATGAAAATAAAAATCCTTATTGAAATTCCCGTCTTGTCCAGGATTGGCAAAGTAAAATGTTTCGCCGGGCTCCATAGCAACAAAAATCTGAACCAGTGAAAACAAACCTGCAAAAATACCTGCATTGGAATATTTTTCTATTTGATTGTATGCCTGACTGACAGCCACACCGCTTCTTTTTAACTCGATATGTATCACGGGCATCCCGTTGATTAAGAGCATTAAATCGCCACGGCGGTCGTTCAGGATTTTTGATTTGCTCTTGAATTTTGGTTGCTGCACAATTTGATAACGGCTTTGGCCAGCTGCAATTTCGTGGCGGTCGTATATTTTAAGGCTGACTTCCTTCCCAAAATGCAAGCTGTCGGCAGGATTATCGCGGGTTATGGAAACGGTTTTCCCATTTATAAAAGCATTCAATTTGAGCGGGCTTTTCAACGATGTAATCTGCTCCAGTATCTGTTGCATTTCACCTTCTGTAAGCGGATAATCATTCAGCCGGTCAATTGCCCGGTTGTTATCAAATAAAATCTGTGCCCAGTTCTCCAGCAAATCTGCTTCAGAAAGATTCTTTAATACGGCTGTCTCCCATCCTTTTTTGAATAATAACTCTATTAATGCTTTCTCAAATTCGGCTTCTGTTGTAAATGACATAGTATCTGAATTTCTTTATTTATTCTTTGAAAAATGGTTACACAAACATTTTTTCAAGACAGGCTTTTTTAATGTTTTTCAGCTTTTCCAACTCACGCTTTTGAAGGGTGATGAGGTTGTCGAGGTTCTTGAAAAAATTGCCTATTTTAGTTTGCTCTTTAATTGATGGTATTAAAACCGTTACTTTTTCAAATGAGGGCTTACTAATTACAAATCTTTGCACACCTTGAGCTGATAATACTAACTGTTTTCTGACAAATTCACAAGCAAAACCATAGTTTGGAAAAATTGAATAAAAAACATTTTTCGTTGGTCTAAACCTCATCAAATGATATGAATATACAGTATCTGGCAAGGTTTCCGCGATTACCATTATTTTCCCTATATCTTCTAAGGTCTCAGAAGAAGGCGTAAAAAAAACATCATTTTCGAGAATATTATTATCTATCAATTGATTAGGTTTAGCAGTAACTTGCATGAGTTCATAACAATTTTTTGAATTCAATCTTCTAAAATTATAAACATCCATAAAATTTAATAAATTAACAGGAATTTCTTTTGAAGTTATTCTTTTATCAACACCATTTGATTTAAACTCCCCGACGTCACCCAACCTCTTCTCTTCCCAAGCCTCCGTAAACCCCTTGAAACGAATTTCAGGTACAACTGCACCATTTTGAGGGAACATTTTTTCGAGCATTGCTTTTTTCACAGTTACCAGCTTGTCATACTTGTGCTGATTTATGGTGATAAGATGGTCGAGGTTGTTAAAATAAGTGCCGATTTTG
>JAGXIN010000142.1 GCA_024635575.1 Flavobacteriia bacterium | reverse complement strand
TGCAGAAGGATTGGCGCATAGAATTGTAAAAGGTGACATTCCTGAAAATTTAAAGGACAAACAAGTTTATTCTTTAGATATGGGCGCACTTATTGCCGGCGCAAAATACAAAGGTGAATTTGAAGAACGTTTGAAATCTGTGATAAAAGAAGTGACTTCCTCAAACGGGGAAATCATACTATTCATTGACGAAATTCATACATTGGTTGGAGCTGGCGGCGGACAAGGTGCCATGGATGCCGCAAATATTTTAAAACCTGCTTTGGCAAGAGGCGAACTAAGGGCAATTGGCGCAACAACACTTGATGAATATCAGAAATATTTTGAAAAAGACAAAGCGCTGGAACGCAGATTTCAAAAGGTAACTGTAAATGAACCCGATACGGAAAGTGCCATCTCCATTTTACGTGGAATCAAGGAAAAATATGAGAACCATCACAAAGTGCAGATTAAAGATGATGCCATAATTGCCGCGGTGGAATTTTCACAACGCTATATTACCAATCGGTTTTTACCGGATAAAGCGATTGATTTAATGGATGAAGCAGCTGCGAAATTAAGGATGGAAATAAATTCAAAGCCCGAGGAATTGGATGTTTTGGATCGAAAAATAATGCAGATTGAAATTGAAATTGAAGCCATAAAACGTGAAAAAGACGAAAAAAAATTGGCCAGTTTAAAAGAAGAAGTCGCCAATTTGAAAGAAAAACGAAACGATATAAATGCGAAATGGATTGGTGAAAAAGAACTGGTTGAAAAAGCGCAGGCAAGTAAAGAAGCTATTGAAAATTATAAATTAGAGGCTGAACGTGCTGAGCGTGAAGGAGATTATGGTAAAGTAGCTGAAATTAGGTACGGAAAAATTAAAGATGAACAGGATACATTGGAGAAACTTCAAAAGGAATTGGCTGAAAATCAGGATTCCGCTTTAATCAAAGAAGAAGTTACCCGTGATGATATTGCTGAAGTTGTGGCCAAATGGACAGGAATTCCGGTTACAAAAATGCTGCAAAGTGATCGTGAAAAATTGTTAAATTTAGAAGAGGAACTGCATAAAAGAGTAGTTGGACAGGAAGAAGCAATTGCTGCAGTAGCAGATGCCGTAAGAAGATCCAGAGCTGGATTGCAAGATGTGAAAAAGCCGTTGGGTACCTTCTTATTTTTAGGAACCACCGGCGTAGGAAAAACGGAATTGGCAAAAGCCTTGGCTGAATATTTATTTGATACCGAAAATTCAATAACACGAATTGATATGAGCGAATATCAGGAACGCCATGCCGTAAGCAGACTTGTTGGAGCGCCTCCGGGATATATTGGTTATGAAGAAGGCGGACAATTGACTGAAGCGGTCAGACGAAGACCCTATTCCGTAATTTTATTGGATGAAATTGAAAAAGCACATCCTGATACCTTTAATATTTTATTGCAGGTTTTGGATGAAGGAAGATTAACGGACAATAAAGGCCGTGTTGCAGATTTTAAGAACACCATTATTATTATGACTTCAAATATGGGCGCACAAATTATTCAGGAAAGGTTTGAAAAAATGGACATGGCTAGGCGTGATTTAATTGTTGAAGCCACTAAAGCAGAGGTTCTGGTTTTGCTAAAAGAAACCATCAGGCCCGAATTTTTAAACAGAATTGATGAGATTATCATGTTTACGCCTTTAAATGAGGCTGAAATTAAACAAATTGTTAATATTCAACTAGATGGGCTGGCAAAAATGTTGTTGACCAAAGACATTCATATCGATTTTTCTGAAGAGGTCATTCAATCTTTGGCAAGAAAAGGTTATGATCCTCAATTTGGAGCAAGACCCGTGAAACGAGTGATTCAAAAAGAAGTGCTCAATGAATTGTCAAAGGAAATTTTATCAGGCAGAATAACTTCTGAAAGTCATATTTTACTCGATGCTTTTGACGATAAAATTGTGTTTAGAAATAAATAAGAGCCCATTTAGATGCATCTGACTCCTTATATAAATTTATATAAGGAGTTTTTTTTGATGTATATTTGCTATTTACCAATATTTCAATAAATGAAAAAAATATTATTCCTTATATTATTTGCGCTCATTTTTTTTAATATCAATGCTCAGGAAAGCGAAATTACCACCTATTATTTCATACGGCATGCCGAAAAAAATAGAACTGATAGCATTCATAATAATCCTGATCTTAATGAAATAGGAAAAAAAAGAGCCGAATATTGGAATACTGTATTTAAAAATATAGTATTTGATGAAATTTATTCAACCGATTATAATAGAACCATTCAAACAGCCGCTCCAACTGCAAAAAGCAAAAATTTAGAGATCAAACTTTACGATCCCGATAATTTGTATGATGAAGATTTTCAACTTCAAACAAAAGGAAAAACTGTTTTAGTTGTTGGCCACAGCAATACAACACCATCATTCGTAAATAAAATTTTAGGAAAAGAAATATATTCTGAGATTGATGATTCAAATAATTCAAACTTATATATAATTACCATTACAAACAATGTTCTAAGCGATGTTTTGTTGGTTGTAAACTTGTAAATATTTTTCTAAAATAATGATATTACTCAATTAAATGATGTTCTCATTTGTATAGAAATTATAGTACCTTTGCAATAATATGCAGAAAAAAATCAACATAAAAAATAAGAAGGCGCGCTTTGAATATGAGATTCTGGATAAATACATTGCCGGAATTCAGCTTACGGGAACTGAAATTAAATCTATTCGTGAAAGCAAGGCACGAATTACTGAAAGTTTTTGTGAGTTTAATGAAAAGGGTGAGTTATTTGCCATCAATATGTTTATTGAAGAATATTTATACGGCCATGCATTTAACCACAATCCCAAAAGTGAACGAAAGCTACTTTTAAACAAAGGCGAACTGAAAAAATTGCTAAAGCAAGTTCAAAATGCTGGATTAACCATTGTTCCGTTACGCTTATTTTTAACAGATAAAGGCTGGGCGAAGTTGGAAATTGCCCTGGCAAAAGGAAAGAAAAACTACGACAAGCGAGAAGCCATAAAGAACAGAGACAACAAAGTTCGTTTAGACCGAATTAAAAAAGACTTCAATTAGAAAGAATGAAACGAGCATGAAAAATTTTGACACAAAAAGGAATGATTAATAGCGAAAAGAATCTGTTACCGCAATAAAATAAAATTTAAATAGATGAATTTGGCTGCATTTTTTAGATTGATCAGATGGAAAAATTTACTGCTGTTGCTCTACGTTCAATTACTGCTTAAATTTCTTTTTTTTACCACTTTTAACGCAACAACAAATCTTTCTTTTTTCCAATTTTTTATATTGGTGTTTGCCATTCTTTTGGTGACAGCCGCCGGATATATCTTGAACGATATTATTGATTTAAAGACCGATTTAATCAATAAGCCGCATAAGGTTATTGTTGCTGACTTTTCTACAGTTGAAAACATCCAAAGATTGTATTTAATAACCAATACTATTGGAATTGGTTTAGGTATTGGTTTGTCATTATCTGTTCAAAAACCAACCTTTTCCTTTATTTTTATTGGTGCCTCACTGCTACTCTATTTTTATTCCAAAAAATTAAAGTCGAAACCACTCATTGGCAACATCACAAGTTCATTTTTAGTGGCAATGAGTATTATTTCTCTTTGTTTATTCGATTTAAATGATACAATTCAAAATAATTCTCAGCAACTCGTAATTCAGGTAACATTATTGTTATCATTTTTTGCTTTTTTAATAAATATGGTTCGGGAAGTGGTTAAAGATATTGAAGATATAAATGGTGACTATAGTTTAAAAATGAGAACTTTACCTATTATATTTGGCATTTCAAGAGCAAAAAAATCAGCAGCGTTTTTATGTCTTTTTCCAATAGGTTTATTGTTGTTTATCATCATAAAATTTGCTTCTGAATATAAATTCACTGTATTGTATTTAGGGCTGTTTACGTTGCTACCGTTGCTATATATTGCTCTGAAATTACTTTCGGCAAAAACAAAAAAACATTTTAAAAAATTAAGTATGCTCCTGAAACTTATTATGTTTTTGGGAATTAATTCATTGCTTATATTCTCTTTAAATACACACTAACTAATGCTTTCAGAAAAATTTAAAAATAAAAACATCATACTGGCTTCGGGTTCTCCACGCCGTCAGGAATTGTTCAAGGAATTGGGACTTGATTTTTCAATAAAGGTAAAAGCCATTGAAGAAATTTATCCTTCAACATTAAAAGCAGCGGAGATTACCAATTATTTGGCGCAACTTAAGGCTTCCGCATTCACTGAGTTGGCTGAAAATGATATCGTAATAACTTCCGACACCATTGTTTGGATGAGCAACAAAGCCATTGAAAAACCAAGAGATAAAAAACATGCCATAGCGATGTTGCAAGAGCTTTCCGGCAGGAGCCATAAAGTAATTACATCCATTTGTATTAAAACATTTGCATCACAAAAAGTATTTCACGACGAAACAACCGTTTATTTTAAGCCATTATCTTTGGAGGAAATCACTTATTATATTGAAAATTATGAACCTTTTGACAAAGCCGGTGCTTATGGAATACAAGAATGGATAGGTTTTATAGGCATTACCAAGATTGAAGGCAGTTACTTTAATGTGATGGGATTGCCTGTTCATAAATTATATGAAGAATTAATGAAATTGTAATATGGTATCGTTTAATATCATTATTTTTGAACGATTTTTAATAAATAACAAATGAAAAAATACACGTTTACAGAAAAGAAAGACACAAGATCGGGATTTGGTGCAGGATTGGCTGAATTGGGAGACACAAATGAAAATGTGGTTGCACTTTGTGCAGATTTAGTGGGCTCGTTAAAAATGGAAAAATTTATTGAAAATCATCCCAAAAGGTTTTTTCAAATAGGAATTGCAGAGGCAAATATGATGGGAATTGCTGCAGGCTTAACCATTGGTGGTAAAATTCCTTTTACAGGAACTTTTGCAAATTTTTCTACAGGAAGGGTTTATGACCAAATAAGACAATCTATTGCCTATTCTGAAAAAAATGTAAAAATTTGTGCTTCGCATGCCGGATTGACATTGGGAGAAGATGGAGCAACACATCAAATTTTGGAAGACATCGGCTTAATGAAAATGTTGCCAAATATGACTGTAATCAATACTTGCGATTACAACCAAACAAAAGCGGCGACCATCGCTATTGCGGAACATGTTGGTCCGGTTTATTTGCGTTTTGGACGTCCGGTAGTACCTGTATTTATGCCTGCAAATGAAAAATTCATTATCGGCAAAGCCATTATGTTAACGGAAGGAACTGATGTAACCATTGTTGCCACAGGACATTTGGTTTGGGAAGCATTGCAAGCTTCAGAAAAATTGGAAGCGATGGGAATTAGCGCTGAAGTGATTAACATTCACACCATTAAACCTTTAGATGACGAAGCCATTTTAAAATCTGTTGCAAAAACAGGTTGTGTGGTTACTGCTGAAGAACATAATATTTTAGGTGGATTGGGCGAAAGCGTTGCACGTATTTTAGCTCTAAATAATCCGGCCCCACAAGAATTTGTGGCTGTAAATGATAGTTTTGGAGAATCTGGAACTCCAGCCCAATTGATGGAAAAATACGGATTAACCGATAAAGATATTGTTGCGGCGGCTAAAAAAGTCATCACCAGAAAATAACGGCACTCTTCTTGCGTTTATAATTTAGGCAATGCTAATTTTAGCGTTGTTGGTATAGAAATTATGATAACCCTCACTGATAAAAATCGTGAAAATCATAGTTTTTAATACCATTTAATTTTAATTAATCTGTGAATTTTGCAACTTACGAATAGAATTGTATAACTTTTTTTAAATTTTATCATTCACCTTTGTAAGATTAGTATAAGTGGCAATTAAGTCACAGTTTGAAAATAAGTATTATAAACCCTAAATTAAGAATTTTATGAACAAAAGAATTTTAGTACTCTCAATTGCTTTATTGTCAACCGTATTTTATGTGAATGCCCAAAGTGGTTTTGGTGTAAAAGGCGGATTAAGTTACAATTCGAATGGTAAAATTAGCGATGATACCAATACGTTTATTGAAAATGAGGGAAAAGGAAAATCAGGTTATAATGTCGGTATTTATGGCAAATTGGACTTGGGGCCAATTTATTTAAGACCAGAGTTGGTATACACAAAAACTACCAGTGAATACGCATTAAATACAGGTGGAACTGAAGATTATAAGATTGCCCGATTGGATATGCCTGTATTGGTTGGTTTAAAATTAATTGGACCACTAAACATATTTGCCGGACCAGCATTTCAATATACGCTGGAGAATGATTTTAACGGCATAAAATATGAAAATATTGACAATGAATTTACAGTTGGTTTTAATTTTGGAGCAGGTGTTGAACTTGGAAGATTGGGGTTGGATGTTAGATATGAAAGAGGCTTTAACAAAAACGAAGCTACATTTATAGAAAATACTACCACATCTTATCGATTGGATTCAAGACCAGAACAAATTATTTTAAGTTTGTCTTATAGACTATCTGGCAATAAAAAATAATTTTTCAATATTGAAAAATTAATGAAAATAAATATTAATTCCCCTAAAAGCCCGCAACTTGCGGGCTTTTATTTTGTTGAATAATTTTATCTTTCAAAATAAATATATAAATCTAAAATTAAATTTATATATTTATCTTTTTACTATCTAAAATTATAATTATATACTATGAGAATAAAACCCCTATTTATAGTAATATTGTTATCTTCTTTCTCATCTATGCAAGCCCAAGAATATACTTTTGGCGTAAAAGGCGGAATTAATTTTAACAATATTGGCGAATTGTATCATTATGGAAATTCCAGTGGATTGGGTACAAGCGTCACCCCAAATGATGACACTGTTTTTTCAGCAGAAAAAGAAATGGGAATTCAATTTGGTGCTTTTGCAATGATTGCTTTCGACAAGTTTTTTATAAGGCCGGAAATAGTTTATGTGTCTTC
>JAGXIN010000029.1 GCA_024635575.1 Flavobacteriia bacterium | reverse complement strand
GTTTTATAGGTAGCTCCTTCTGCCATCACTTTTCTGCGAACTTTTACCTTTTTTTCTACGCCTTTGGATATTTCCTCTAAATTTAATTTAACCCTAATACGTAAGTTACTACCTTTAACACGGGCTCTTCCTCGATTTCCTCCTCCACCGAAACCTCCAAAACTGCCACCGCCAAAGCCACCGCCAAAAATATCTCCAAACTGGCTGAAAATATCATCCATGTTCATTCCGCCGCCACCGTAGCCATTTCCTCCTCCATTTTCAAATGCAGCATGGCCATATTGGTCGTAACGAGCTTTTTTATTTTCGTTGCTTAGTATTTCATAGGCTTCCGCAGCTAATTTAAACTTTTCTTCCGCTACTTTATTTCCAGGATTTTTATCAGGATGGTATTCTATGGCTTTTTTACGGTATGCCTTCTTAATTTCTGCAGGCGTAGCATTTTTGGAAATGCCCAAAATTTCGTAATAATCTTGCTTCATTTTTTTTATTTTATTGTCCTATTACAACTCTCGGGTATCGGATAACTTTTTCACCTAACCTGTATCCTTGCTCAAGAACATCAATAATTTTTCCTATTAAATCTTCACTTGGCGCAGGAATTTGTGTAATTGCTTCATGCAATTCAACGTTAAAAACATCGCCTACCTCTACATTGATAACACTTAAACCTTTTTGGGCTAAAGTGTTTCTTAATTTACTGTTTATAAGCTCTACACCCTTTAAAAGTTCATCATCTTCATCATCTTCATATCTTGCTTTTTTAATTTCATTTAAAGCCCTCTCAAAATCATCCAATATTGGCAATAAAACTGTCATTAAATCTTCATTGGCAGTTTTAAATAACTCAATCCGTTCTCTGGAAGTCCGCTTTTTATAATTTTCAAACTCCGCAAATAATCGTAAAAATTTATCTTTTTCTTGAATAAGTTCTTTTTTCAGCTGCTCTTCAACACTTAATTCCTGTGTTTCTTGCTGATTTATATCCTTATCTTTTATTTCTTCTTCTCCGTTGTTGTCTTTCTTTTTACTCATAATTTTTCCATAAAATAGTTATCCTTTAATCGCCTGCAAAAGTATTGCCATTTTTTGAGATATGCCAATATGACACTGATAATTATTTTGAAAATAAAAGTAAGGTGTTTTAAGGTCAGAAAGTCAAAAGTTTACAAATTAAAAAACGATAATTAATAATTGTTAATCTACTCTAATTATTTTAGCGCCAATTGCTTGTAAACGTTCATCAATATTTTGATATCCTCTGTCAATTTGTTCAATATTTTGAATAGTGCTGGTACCTTCAGCCGAAAGTGCGGCTATCAATAAGGAAATTCCTGCCCTAATATCGGGAGATGCCATGGTGGTGCCTTTTAAACAAAACTCATGATTCATCCCTATAACCGTGGCTCTATGCGGATCGCAAAGGATTACTTTTGCGCCCATATCAATTAATTTATCAACAAAGAATAAACGGCTCTCAAACATTTTTTGATGAATCAGCACGCTTCCTTTTGCTTGTGTGGCAACCACCAAAATTATACTCAGCAAATCGGGTGTAAAACCAGGCCAAGGCGCATCAGAGATTGTTAAAATTGAACCATCAATAAAATTTTGAATTTCATAACTGTCCTGTTGTGGTATAAAAATATCGTCTCCTCTTTTTTCTAATTTAATTCCAAGTTTTTGAAAAACACGAGGTATTAGACCCAAATCATACCAACTCACATCTTTAATGGTTATGGAAGATCTAGTCATTGCTGCCATCCCAATCCAGCTGCCAATTTCAATCATATCAGGCAAAATTCTATGCGAACAGCCAGTTAATTTTTTAACACCTTCAATACGCAATAAATTAGAACCTATTCCTTCAATTTTCGCACCCATACTATTCAACATTTTACACAATTGTTGAATATAAGGTTCACATGCAGCATTATAAATTGTGGTAACTCCTTTGGCCAATACTGCCGCCATCAAAATATTTGCGGTTCCAGTTACTGAAGCTTCATCCAACAACATCGTAGTTCCTACCAGTTGCTTAGCTTCCACTCCGTAAAACATTTCATCCTTATTATATCTGAAAGTGGCTCCTAATTGTATAAACCCTTCAAAATGCGTATCTAATCTTCGTCTGCCAATTTTATCTCCTCCGGGACGAGGAATATATCCTTTCCCGAATCGAGCTAATAATGGACCCACAATCATAATTGAACCTCGTAGAGAACTTCCTTCAATTTTAAATTTTTCTGATTCTAAATAGTCCAAATCCAATTCATCAGCCTGAAAAGTATACGTATCCGGACTAATCCTATCTACCTTTACACCTAACTCACTTAATATATAAATCAGTTTGTTAACATCCCTAATATCCGGAATATTGCTTATAGTCACTTTTTCAGGTGTTAACAAAACGGCACATATTACTTGAAGTGCTTCATTTTTAGCGCCTTGAGGTGTAATACTTCCGCTTAATTTATGGCCTCCTTCTATAACAAATGTTGACATTATATGGGCAGATGATTTGGTTTATTGTTTCTTTTTCAATATTTTAGTTTTGCCAGTCGGCTTTCTTTTTTTCATCAGATCTTTCACTTCCGATAAAGATTCATTTTTACCTTCTAAATCAATTTTTCCTTTGGACAAATCAAGTAAATGTTTGTAAATTATATGATCATCAACGGTATCTTTGTTCCAGTTTAAGTAACATTTTTTCATATGATTGGCAATGGCGAAATACAAAGCTTCACGTGCTTCACTTTCTTCCCAAGTTAAAGCCACATCAATCATAGTTTGAATGTTATTGCCATAAAAACGGTATTTTGAATCATATTTCGGATAGGCCAATCGTTCTGGTTTTGCCGCCAATTCTTCCCTTTCAGGTTTTGGATAGGGAGATTCCGCTTCCAATTTAAAATCGGACATAATGAATAGCTGATCCCATAATTTGTGCTTAAAGTCTGGCACATCACGTAAATGAGGTTGTAAATTTCCCATAACATCTACAATGGCTTTTGCCATTTTATTACGTTCTTCAGCATCTTCAATCGCCACACAATTGTCTATCAATTTTTGGACGTGCCTGCCGTATTCCGGGATAATTAAATGAGGTCTTTCTGAATTGTATTCTAAATCAAATTCCATGGATTTATTCTTTCTATAATATTTTTTGCAAATTACAATATAAATATTGGTTTTACAATGTGCATTTAGGGTATAATTACAAGCTTTGCAAATTGTAATAACAATTTTTTAACGCCAACAGAGGTAAATTTTATTTCGGCTTTTTGGCTGGCTCCATAACCTTCTAAACTTAGTACTTCACCTTTTCCAAACTTTGCATGCTCAACAAAAGTTCCCACAATAATATTATCGTCAAATAAATTTGCGGAGGAAGCCATTGAAGCATCCACTTTTTTAAAGTTCGCCGGACTTTTTAATTCAACTGGAGGTTGCTCTATTTTTTTTGTTGGCGCACGCTGTATCGGTTTTTTAAATCTAATTTTACCTTGCGGAATGTCACCAAAAATATCCTCATCAACAAAAGAGTTTTGTTTCATCAGCGGCATTTTTGGAGTTAAATGTTCTAAAAAAACATCATCAACTTCTTCTAAAAATCGGCTTGGCTCGCAATCTACCAATTTTCCCCAGCGATATCTGGTTTGGGCATAACTTAAATAGGCTTGTTTTTCGGCTCGTGTTAAGGCAACATAAAATAGACGGCGTTCTTCTTCCAGTTCGCTTCTAGTATTCATGCTCATTGCCGAAGGGAATAGATTTTCTTCTAAGCCAACTACATATACATATGGAAACTCCAATCCTTTTGCCAAATGAATGGTCATTAATGAAACGCAGGGCTTATCATCTTTCGCTTTTTTATCCAAATCGGAGGCCAAAGCAGCATCTTGCAAGAAAAAAGCCAAAGAATCATCTTCTTCTTTTTCATTTTGTTCATCCGTAAAGTTTTTGATTGCATTTAACAACTCTTGTATATTTTCAACCCTGCTGACACCTTCAGGCGTGCCTTCACTTTCTAAATCCTGAATTAAGTGTGTTTTTTGAACCACAAATTCAGCAATCTCGAAAGCATTTTTAGTTTCCGCTTCAATTTGAAAATGCTGCATCATGGTCACAAAATCTGAAAGTCTTCTTTTTGTTCCTGAATTTAGGTTCATATCAAAAGTGCTGAGATTCATCAACAACTCAAAAATTGAAATTTTATAATGATTGGCAGCTACTTTAAGTTTGTCAATGGTAGTTTCACCAATGCCTCGTGCCGGATAATTAATGATTCTTTTTAGTGCCTCTTCATCGGTAGGATTGATGAGCAATCGCAAATATGCGAGAGTATCTTTAATTTCTTTTCGTTGATAAAACGACAAACCTCCATAAATGACGTAATCTATATTTTTTTCGCGAAGGGCATCTTCAATAGCTCTTGATTGGGCATTTGTTCGATACAATACAGCGAAGTCAGAATTTTTCATCTGCAAATTCATGGCATTGTCAAAAATTGAATTTGCTATAAACCTGCCTTCTTGAACTTCAGTAATGGTGCGCATTACTTTTATTTTTGGTCCTTCACTATTTTCGGTCCAAATTTGTTTGTCGAGTTTGGTTTTATTTTTTTCAATAACGCTATTGGCAGCTTCAACAATATTTTTTGTGGAACGATAATTCTGCTCCAATTTAAAAATAGACACATTATCGTAATCGCGCTGAAAGTTCATGATGTTTTTAATGTTTGCGCCACGAAAAGCATAAATACTTTGCGAATCGTCACCCACCACACAAATATTCTGAAACCTGTCGGCCAAAGCCTTTACAATTAAATATTGAGAATGGTTGGTATCCTGATACTCATCAACCAAAATATATTTAAACCGATCTTGATATTTTGCCAAAACTACCGGGAATCTCGTCAATAATTCGTTGGTTCTCAATAACAAATCATCAAAATCCATCGCACCTGACTTAAAACAACGATCTACATATTCCTGGTAAATTTTCCCCATTTCCGGACGTTGTGCCATTTTATCGGCTTCCAATAAATCGGGATCATTATAGTATGCTTTAACAGTAATTAGGCTGTTTTTAAAGGAAGAAATCCGACTCAACACCTGTTTTGGTTTGTACCGATCTTTATCCAATTGCATTTCTTTAAGTATGGAAGAAAGCAATCTTACGGAATCCTGTGTGTCGTAAATAGTAAAATTAGAGGGAAAACCCAATCTGTCTGCTTCTGAACGTAAAATACGCGCAAAAACAGAGTGAAAAGTCCCCATCCATAAATTTTTGGCTTCAGAAACACCCACAACCTTTGCAATACGGTTTTTCATTTCACGTGCCGCTTTGTTGGTAAAAGTCAATGCCAAAATATTGAAAGGATCAACATTTTGATTCATTAAATGCGCAATTCTATAGGTTAAAACACGTGTTTTACCTGAACCGGCACCGGCAATAATTATCAT
>JAGXIN010000028.1 GCA_024635575.1 Flavobacteriia bacterium | reverse complement strand
GCTGAAATTGAGTATGCTGAGATATATTATAAATATGAAGATGAGAAATTTGAAAGCGTTATCGAAAAAACAAACCTTGCAATAGCCAAATATTTAGGAGAACCCATCGTTGCAAAACTGGAATTGTTAAAAGCTTTTGCCATAGGAAAAACACAAGGTTTGGTTGCTTTTAAGGCCGCTTTGGAATTTGTTGCATTAAATTATCCGAATACAGAAGAAGCGAAAAAAGCCTTGGAAGTTATTGAAACTATAAAATTAAAACTATAATAAACCCCAAAAATAAAAGAAGATGTTTTTAGAAAAAAAAGTAATTCCCCCATTATCATCTGAACGAAATGTTATTGGAAAAAACACATCAATAATTGGTGATGTTAAATCTGAAGGTGATTTTAGAATTGACGGAAACGTAGAAGGAACTGTAAAAACCGCCGGACGTGTAGTTATTGGTGCCTTGGGTTGTGTAATGGGAAAAATCGTGTGCGAAAATGCGGATATTGAAGGAAAATTTTCAGGAGAGTTGTTGGTAAATAATTTATTGACCCTAAAAGCCACCGCAAAAATTTCGGGCGAAGTTATCATCAGCAAATTATTGGTTGAACCGGGAGCCGAATTTAATGCAACTTGCACAATGAAAGGATCCGTTATGGAGCTAAAAAATGGACAATCGGAACAAGAAAAAACTGCTTAATAAATACCTTCAATTAACAGGTATTACATTTCAAATGGGAATTACCATATTTTTAGGTGCTTATTTTGGGAAAAAATTGGATGCGCATTATCATAATTCATCTAAAACATTTACAATAATACTTACTTTAGTTGCCCTATTAATTGCTTTATATAGTATTGTTACCCAATTAAAAAAGATTAATGAAAAAGATGAATAAACAAATAGTTGATTTTTGTTTGAAATTAGGGGTGGCATTAAGTATTGTTTTCGGTATTCATATTGCTCTTTTATTTTTTTTAAAGATTTATATTTTCGGAAATTTAATGATACCGTCCTATGTTGTAAATTATATTTTAGCAGCGGCAATTTTTATATTATTGATTAAGCTGAAAAAAAAATACAGCCATCTTCTCGGGTTTGTTTTTATGATAGGGAGTTTTTTAAAGTTTGTTGTATTTTTTATTTTTTTCTATCCAATTTTTAAATTGGACGGTACAATTACAATAGTTGAAACAACTTCTTTTTTAACGCCTTATTTTAGTTGTTTAATAGTGGAAACTTTTTATTTAATAAAATTGTTAAACAGCAATTATTAACAGTAAATATTTGAGATTAAAAAACCGCTTAAAAGGCAAAAATTTTGTTTTTGATTTCTAATATAAAAATGTACATTTGCAAAATATTTTAAATCACCATGAGTAATTAAGTGATATGTATAGAATTAACCTTATTAAAACCATCACATTACTATTTTTAGTAATGACATTTTCAGTAAGTGCTCAACATGACCCTTCCGTAGAGGTTCAGACGGAAAATTCCAATCATGAAAGTGATTTAAAATCCGAAATAAAAAATGAGATAAGACATCATATAAAAGATTCTTATGAGGTTGTTTTTTTTTCCGATTCAAAAACAGGTAAAAAATATGGATTTTCATTACCCGTTATATTAATAGATAATGGATTGCATATTTTTATGGCATCTGAATTTAACCATGGCGAAAATTTGGTTCAAAAAGGAGGTAATTATTACAAACTGTACCATAGCAAAATATACAAAACAGATAGCAGTGGACATTTGGATTATGATATTAACCACTTTCCAACTAATGAAAAACCTCTTGATTTATCAATTACTAAAGGTGTTGTGAGTATTTTATTGGTATCGATGTTATTATTTTTGCTCTTTACCAGTTTGGCGAAATCGTATAAAAAAAATGGATCCATACCAAAAGGTATTGGTCGTTTTTTTGAGCCAATTGTGCTTTATATCAGGGATGAAATTGCAATACCAAATATAGGTGAAAAGCATTATAAAAAATATATGAATTATTTGTTGACCATCTTCTTTTTTATATGGTTTTCAAATTTATTGGGAATTACCCCTTTAGGCGTTAACATTACAGGAAACATAGCCATTACTTTTGCATTGGCATTGGTAACCTTCATAATTACTCAGTTTTCAGGAAATAAAAATTATTGGAAACATATTTTTTGGATGCCAGGCGTTCCGGTTCCAATGAAAATAATATTGGCTCCAATTGAATTATTGGGTGTTTTTATTAAGCCTTTTGCATTAATGATTCGTTTGTTCGCTAACATGTCTGCCGGGCATATCGTAGTTTATAGCTTATTGGGTTTAATGTTTATTTTTAATAACATGATAGGGAGTAGTTTCAGTTTTGTTTTAGCCTTTGTTATTTCAATATTAGAATTATTGGTAGCCATATTGCAGGCGTATATTTTTACAATATTATCTGCCTTGTATTTTGGCTTTGCAGTTGCAGAAGAACACTAAAAGTTGAATGTTTAATTAATTAATATATATATTATGGAAATTCCAGGAATTGTAGGAGCAGGTTTAATTGTAATTGGAGCAGGTATTGGTATTGGTAGAATCGGTGGTTCTGCAATGGATGCTATTGCACGTCAGCCAGAAGCATTTGGAAAAATTCAAACAGCTATGCTTATTGCAGCTGCCCTTATTGAGGGTATTGCATTTGCAGCATTATTTGCATCTTAAATTAAAAATAAAAAGCTGTAACGGTTGGTTGCAGCTTTTTATTAAAATTAAACAAAACAAAATAAAAAAAACATGGAACAGTTATTAAACGATTTTTCATTTGGATTGTTTTTTTGGCAAATATTATTATTTATCCTTTTGTATTTCTTGCTTAAAAAATTCGCTTGGAAACCAATTTTAAATGCCGTAGATGATAGAGAAGAAGGAATCAAAAATGCATTGGAAGAAGCGGAAAATGCACGTAAGGAAATCCAAAATCTTACCGCCGATAATGAGCGTATTTTGAAAGAAGCACGCATTGAGCGCGATGCTATGTTAAAAGAAGCGCGTGAAATGAAGGAAAGCATGATTACAGATGCTAAAGATGAAGCTAAAGCTCAAGCCACAAAGGTTATTGATCAAGCCAAAACTACTATTGAGGCTGAAAAACACGCAGCAATTGCTGAAATAAAAAATCAGGTAGCTGAATTGTCACTAGGAATTGCCGAAAAAGTGATGAGAAGTGAATTATCTGACAAAAACAAGCAAATTAAGCTTGTTGAAGACATGTTAAAAGAAGTAAAGCTATAAGAATTAATTTCAAATGAACGGATCCAGAGCGGCAATAAGATATGCAAAAGCAATACTAAGTTTTGCACTTGAACAACAAAAAGAAGTTGAAGTGAACAAGGATATGTTACTTGTTGCAAATACAATTCAACAAAGTGAAGATTTACAGTTATTGCTAAACAGCCCAGTTTTAAAAACCGAATTAAAAAAAGCAGCTTTAAAAGAAATTTTTGCGAGTAAAACATCAGCCTTAACCGTTGGTTTAATAAATCTTTTAATTGATAATCAAAGATTGCCAATTTTAGGAGAGGTCGCAAAAAAATACACAGTGATTTATGATTCATTAAAGGGAATAGAAGTGGCGAAAGTTACCACTGCAATTCCTTTAACAGAAGAATTAAATCAACAGATTTTAAAAAAGGTAATAGAAATTACAGGAAAAAAAGCGACTATTGAAAGTATCATAAATCCAGATATTATTGGCGGATTTATTCTTCGAATTGGTGATATCCAATATGATGCAAGTATCGCAAATAAATTAGAGTTAATAAAAAGAACATTTGAAAACGAAAGCTTTAGTTCGTAATTATAAAGCAAAAAAGAATTTAGTTTTAAAAAATATAAATAATGGCATCAATAAAACCAGCTGAAGTATCAGCAATTTTAAAACAACAATTGGCCGGATTTGAGTCGTCAGCTTCATTAGACGAAGTTGGAACTGTATTGACAGTGGGCGATGGTATAGCGCGCGTTTACGGATTGGCAAATGTGCAATATGGAGAGCTAGTTGAATTTGAAGATGGAATGGAAGGATTGGTATTGAATCTGGAAGAAGATAATGTTGGGGTAGTGTTATTAGGTCATTCAAGAGCAATCAAAGAAGGATCTATTGTAAAACGTACAGAAAGAATTGCTTCATTAAAAGTAGGTGAAGGAATCGTTGGGCGTGTTGTAAACACATTAGGCGATCCAATTGACGGTAAAGGACCAATTCAGGGTGAAACTTTTGAAATGCCTTTAGAGCGAAAAGCTCCGGGAGTAATTTTTCGTGAGCCGGTAACAGAGCCATTACAAACTGGTATTAAAGCGATTGACGCTATGATTCCAATTGGTAGAGGCCAAAGAGAGCTTATTATTGGCGACCGTCAAACCGGAAAATCAACAGTTGCCATTGATACCATTATCAATCAAAAAGAATTTTACGATGCCGGTGTTCCCGTGTATTGTATTTATGTTGCCATTGGCCAAAAAGGATCAACGGTGGCAAATATTGCAAATTTATTTGAAGAAAAAGGCGCTATGGCTTACACCACAATTGTGGCTGCCAACGCCTCTGACGCTGCTTCTATGCAGGTATATGCTCCAATGGCAGGTGCTGCAATTGGGGAGTATTTTAGAGATACTGGTCGCCCAGCATTAATAGTTTATGATGATTTGTCTAAACAAGCAGTTGCCTACCGTGAAATTTCCTTATTATTACGTCGCCCACCAGGACGTGAAGCATATCCTGGAGATGTATTTTATTTACACTCCCGTTTATTGGAACGTGCTGCAAAAATAATCAACAATGATAATATTGCTGCGCAAATGAATGATATCCCGCCTTCATTGGTTGGAAAAGTAAAAGGAGGAGGTTCATTAACGGCTTTGCCAATTATTGAAACTCAGGCAGGTGATGTATCTGCATATATTCCAACAAACGTAATTTCTATTACCGATGGACAAATTTTCTTAGATGGAGATTTATTCAACTCAGGTGTTCGTCCGGCAATTAACGTAGGTATTTCTGTATCTCGTGTTGGGGGAAATGCTCAAATTAAATCGATGAAAAAGGTAGCAGGAACTTTAAAATTAGACCAGGCACAATACCGTGAGTTGGAAGCGTTTGCGAAGTTTGGATCCGATTTAGATGCAGCCACTATGAATGTTATTGAAAAAGGTAAACGTAATGTTGAAATTTTGAAACAAAATCAAAGCGATCCATTTAAAGTTGAAGATCAGATTGCCATTATTTATGCAGGTACTAAAAACTTATTAAGAGCGGTCCCTGTTGAAAAAGTAAAAGAATTTGAACGCGATTATCTTGCTTATTTAAATGCAAAACACAGAGATACTTTAGATTTGTTAAAAGCCGGTAAACTAACCGATGAGGTCATTGATACATTAACCAATGCCGCGAAAGAAATTTCAGCAAAATATGTATAAATAGCTATTAGAATTGAGTATTGAGAATTGAGACAATGGTTTTTTCTCAATTCTCAATACTAAATACTCAATACCAAATTAATAATGGCAAACTTAAAAGAAATACGAAACAGAATTACATCCATTGGATCAACAATGCAAATTACCAGTGCCATGAAAATGGTATCTGCAGCAAAGTTGAAGAAAGCACAAGATGCAATTACCAAAATGCGTCCGTATGCCAATAAGTTGACAGAACTTTTGCAAAGTTTAAGCGCTACTTTAGAAGATGATATTGAAAATGTTTATGCAGAACAAAGAATAGTTTCAAAAGTGCTGATTGTTGCTATTACTTCAAACAGAGGTTTGTGCGGCGGATTTAATTCTGCTGTAATTAAAGGCTCTATAAAACATATTGAAGACAATTATTCAGACAAGCAGGTTGATATTTTATCAATAGGAAAGAAAGGATATGATATTTTATCGAAGAATTTTAACGTAATTGAAAAGCATAACGAAATATTCGACGATCTAACCTTTAACAATGTTGCGGTAATTGCAGAGAGCATCATGGATTTGTTTGCCAAGGGGAAATATGATAAAATTGAATTGGTTTACAACCGTTTTAAAAATGCAGCAACTCAAATATTAACTTATGAGCAATTTTTGCCAATTGAACTTATTGAAGGGGTTGAAGTTGAAGGTAAAATGAATGTAAGCATAGATTATATTTTTGAACCAAATAAAGCTGAAATTGTATTGCAATTAATACCGAAATCGTTAAAAACACAGTTGTATAAAGCCCTTAGAGATTCTTATGCTTCAGAGCATGGCGCTCGAATGACAGCGATGCATAAAGCAACGGATAACGCAACGGAATTGCGCGACGAGTTGAAATTATCTTATAATAAAGCCCGTCAGGCAGCCATCACAAACGAAATTTTAGAAATTGTTGGAGGCGCTGAAGCGTTGAATAATTAAAAATATCTGAGAATATAAATTCAAAAAAAGAGCTTATCAATTTATGACAAGCTCTTTTTTAGTTTGGTATGTAATTTGCAAACTCAATATAAAATAATTCAACATGAAAAAATTTATAAACATAGCAGTAGTCATCTTAATTGGTATTGTTTTTTTAGCATGTGGTACTTCAAAAACAGAAGCGCAAATCGAGCACCCTTTTAAAGTTGTGGAAGCCACATATAACAACTTGATTGTGGAACAACCGGATTTAATTGTTACGACAATAAAACTTATCACAAACAATCCAGAAATACAATTGGACAGCGTTTATTTTAGAAATAACGCCACGCTTTTAAAACGAGAAGTAAGTACTGAATATTCCGTTTTTAACGGGAGTTTTACAACTTCAAATACGCCTCAAGACTATATTTTGGATAGTGATCCAAAACAGGAATTTGGAAATAAACCACCCGTTACAGTTTCAAAATTGCCTTTTAAACTTACAGACAATGAAGCGGTTGTAAGCTATTTTTATAAAGACAAAAGGCATTATTACAAAATTTCAGAAGTTAAAGAAAAATAGAAAGTTAAAGGTTGAAAGTCAGTAGACCGAACATTTTGACCACAAGACAAAATATTTATCGATTACAAATTATCTTCAGCATAAGTTAAGTTGATTTCTTTTCTGACAGCGTCCAGTAAAGTAATAAGTTCTATGCTGTTTTGGTTTGACCACAAACTGCTTTCTGTTAGATTTTTATGCAAACATGAATTGCATTCCACAATTTGATGCGCATATCCTTTGCCTGTTTTCG
>JAGXIN010000141.1 GCA_024635575.1 Flavobacteriia bacterium | reverse complement strand
CCCGGGAAAATTGGAACATCTTCAATCACCACAAATGCAACATCTTCCATTACTTCTTCCTCTTCCACAACCGCAACAATTTGTTTTTCCACATTCACAATAACCGCATCAAATTCATTGCTTTCGGTAGATTCTATAACCGTTTCTTTAATATCGGCATCATCCTCCACTTTTAAAATTTTTTCAGGAAGTGCCACTTTGGTTTCTGGCTGTGCTTCTACCTCTATGGTTTTAACTTCAATCAGTTTGTCAATATCTTCAATATTTATAAGTGTCCCGCTCATTTCTTTAACTTGTCGGGGATAAGATTTCATTGTTAAGAATTCATAGATGAGGAATAGTGAAAGCACTAAACCCAATTGGATTAGAATTCTACTATAATTTTCAAGTACTGCGTTTGGATATTTTTTGACTTGCATGGGAACCTTGTTATACGTGAAACAAGAACAACTAAATAAAACTGTTTTAACAGCGTTTTATAATGCAAGAAATTTTAAACAAGAATTCTTTATGAAAGCAATATCTTGCAAGGTATTTATCGTCTTAAAGTTACGAAATTTTTAATTCACATACAATGTTTTAAGGATAAAAAAACAGTTATATTTGGTAGTATTAGTTTGCTGTTACATTTATTAACAAATAAGAACTTGCAATCTCAGATTGTAAAAAAAATGAATAATGTGGCTGAAAACTAAATTTTTCATCTTTCAAACTTTGTTTACTTTTGCATTATGATAATTACCGATACACATACACATTTATACAGTGAACAATTTGATGCCGACAGAAATGAGATGATTCAGCGTGCTTTAGATGCAGGAGTTTCCCGTTTTTTTGTTCCCGCCATAGATTCTGGCTATTTAAGTTCCATGTTAGATTTGGAGAAATCTTTTCCTGAAAATATTTTTTTAATGATGGGCTTGCATCCCACACATGTAAAAGAAAATTTTGAGGAAGAATTGGCTTTTGTGAAACATTGGCTTGATGAACGAAATTTTTATGCCGTTGGTGAAATTGGCATTGATTTGTATTGGGATAAAACATTGTTAAAGCAGCAACAAATTGCTTTTAAAACCCAAATTACTTGGGCCAAAGAAAAAAATCTGCCTATTGTAATTCACTGCAGAGATGCTTTTGATGAAATTTTCGAGATCCTGGAGGAAGTAAAAGACGACCAGCTTTTTGGTATTTTTCACTGTTTTAGCGGAAATCTAGAACAGGCTAAAAAAGCCATATCTTATAATATGAAACTTGGGATCGGAGGCATTGTAACTTTTAAAAACGGAAAAATAGACCAGTTTTTACAAGAAATTCCTTTAGAAAATATTGTATTAGAAACCGATGCTCCTTATTTGGCACCAACACCATTCAGAGGAAAAAGAAACGAAAGCAGTTATATTACAAAAATTTTGGAAAAATTAGCAATTATTTACGAGTTAAGTCCACAAGAAATTGCAGCAATCACCACTCAAAACTCAATAAGCGTTTTTGGAATTTAATCAAGCCACATATTATAAAACACCTATCGGAACTGCAAAAATTGTGGGTGACGAAAATGGCATATCCGCTGTTTCTATTGTTGATGAGGTTATTGAGACTTCAGTTGAAATTCCTGAGAATTTAAAAGATTGTGTGCAACAACTGACTGAATATTTTAATGGTACACGCACAGCATTTAATTTAAAATTGAATCCGAAAGGAACCGATTTTCAAAAACGGGTTTGGAATGAATTATTGTTGGTTCCTTATGGTAAAACAAGATCTTACTTAGAACAATCCAAAAAATTTGGAGATGTAAAAGCCATACGTGCTGTAGCTTCAGCAAATGGGAAAAACCCAATTTGGATTATTATCCCTTGCCATCGAATCATTGGTAGTGATGGTTCGTTAACAGGCTATGCTGGAGGAATTTGGCGCAAAAAATGGTTATTGGAACACGAAAATCCTTCAGCACAGCAATCATTATTTTAAAAAATTAGCAATTTCTTTTAATTATTGATACTATATTTGTTATTGAATTTAAAATAAAATACTGTGAAAAATATTACTTTATCAGCGCTATTCTTTATTATCAGCATCTCTCTATTTGCACAAGAAAACGAACCAAAACAAAATGAATTGAAAATAAACATGTCCAATTTAATTGGTTTTAAATGGTTGGATTTTGGCTATGAACGCATCTTAAATGAAGAATCTTCCATTGGGGTTGGAACACTTTTTAGTCTGGACAATGAAAGTGAAGGTTTGGATGAATATCGAACTTTCTCCATCACCCCTTATTACAGACAGTTTTTTTCAAATAAATATGCACAGGGATTTTTTGTGGAAGCTTTTACGATGCTTCATTCCGGAAATGATTATAATTATTACAGTAATTTAGGACCCTACGACACTCTTGTTGAAGAAAAATACACAGATTTCGCTGTCGGAATTTCCGTAGGCGGAAAATGGGTTACCAAAAGAGGTTTTGTCGCCGAAGTTTACGCAGGAATTGGCCGAGATTTGTTAAATCAAAGTGACATTGAAGTTGTGGGACGCGGAGGCGTTTCTATCGGTTATCGATTTCAGTAATATTCAATACAAAAAATAAAAAACTCCATACTTAAATAAATATGGAGTTTTTTTATGCTTATTATTTTTTTAGCTTACATTTTCATCAGCCATTTTTTAACATCAACTTCTTCTCTAATGATGTCTCCAAGTTCAGAAATTTTCACGCGCTTTTGCGCCATGGTATCTCTGTAACGAATGGTCACGGTATCATCAGCTAATGTTTCGTGGTCAACAGTTATGCAAAATGGCGTTCCAACCGCATCTTGTCTTCTGTATCTTCTGCCCACCGCATCTTTTTCATCATAATCCACGTTAAAATCCCATTTTAAATCCTCCATGATTTTACGTGCAATCTCAGGCAAACCATCTTTTTTTAACAATGGCAAAATAGCCGCTTTTGTTGGCGCTAAAACTGCCGGCAGTCTTAAAACGGTTCGCATGGTTCCGTTTTCTAATTCTTCCTCCTGCAAAGAATTTGAGAATACTGCCAAAAACATTCTGTCTAAACCAAGGGAAGTTTCCACCACATAAGGAATATAGTGCTCATTTAATTCAGGATCAAAATACTGTAATTTTTTACCCGAAAATTTTTCGTGGCTTGCCAAATCAAAATCTGTACGGGAATGAATTCCTTCCAATTCTTTAAATCCGAAAGGGAATTTAAATTCTATATCTGCAGCAGCATCTGCATAATGCGCTAATTTATCGTGGTCGTGAAAACGGTAATTTTCTTTGCCTAATCCCAAAGATAAATGCCATTTTAAACGGGTTTGTTTCCATTTCTCATACCATTCTTTTTGGGTTCCGGGACGTACAAAAAATTGCAATTCCATTTGTTCAAATTCTCGCATACGGAAAATAAACTGGCGTGCCACTATTTCATTTCTGAACGCCTTTCCTGTTTGAGCAATTCCGAAAGGTATTTTCATTCTTCCAGATTTTTGAACATTTGAAAAATTCACGAAAATTCCCTGTGCCGTTTCCGGACGTAAATATAGATCCATCGAAGTATCGGCAGAAGCGCCAATTTTAGTTCCAAACATTAAATTGAACTGCTTCACTTCCGTCCAATTTCTTGAGCCGGTCAATGGGCATGCAATTTCCAATTCTTCAATAAGGGCTTTTACATCGGTCAAATTTTCTTCACCCAAAGATTTCCCCATGCGTTTTAAAATAGCTTCCCCTTTTTCTTTATAGCCTATAACTCTTGGATTGGTCGCTAAAAATTGTACTGAATCAAAAGAATCTCCAAATCGCTTTGCTGCTTTCACTAATTCTTTTTCAATCTTATCATCCAATTTAGCAACATAATCTTCAATGAGAACATCTGCTCTATACCTTTTTTTGGAGTCTTTATTGTCAATTAATGGATCATTAAAAGCATCAACATGTCCGGAAGCCTTCCAAGTTGTTGGGTGCATAAAGATTGAGGCATCCAGACCAACAATGTTTTCATGCATCTGCACCATCGCCTTCCACCAATATTCCCTAATATTTTTCTTTAATTCTACGCCGTTTTGAGCATAATCGTAAACTGCGCTCAAACCATCATAAATTTCACTCGATTGAAATACAAAACCGTACTCCTTTGCGTGTGAAACTACTTTTTTAAATTGATCATCTTGATTTGCCATGCTGCAAAAATAGTAAAGCTTTTAGTACTAAAAAATAAAAAAGTGGAAATAGCCTAAACTATTTCCACCCAAAAATATTAAATTATACTAATTCGGAGTTACTTTTTACTTTAATTCAATTTTAGTTGCTCCAACAAATTTATTATCGATATAAATATTCACGGTATAAAGCCCTTCTTTAATCATATCTCTATTCACTTCAACCAATGAAATTAAGTCTATGGCTTCATTTAAATAATTTACCATTGAAAGGTCACTATAACTCACTATAGAACTGTCTCTAAGCATAAATTCGCCTTTTGGGACAATTATTTTTCCGCTGGGCTCCACTATTTGTATATAAACCTGACGATCTCCTTGTTCTGCGATTTCGTTTTTTACAATTGTAAAGTTAATTCTAAGGGCATCTGTATTTCTTGATCTTGAAGTTTCCACCAATTTCCCATTATTCCGTTCTCTCATCGCAATAGCTTTTGCGGTGCTCACTTTCAATTCAGATCCAATAGCAACTTTTTCGGCCAATGTCAAATTTTGTATTGTCAATGTGTCGTTTTTGGCTATTTGCTTTGTGATTACAACATTGGCACTGTCTAAATTTGTTGTCAGCAACTGATTTGAGCTTTTTAACGACTCATTTAACAAAAATAATTTTTTGTTAGATTCCTCCAATTTAGATATTTCACCTTTATAACGTCGCAATAAACTGTAATTTATAACTTTCAAATCTTTAATAGAATCTCTTAAAGCAATGATTCTGTCTCTTTCAACTGCTAACTCACCGGACATAGATGTTTTTTCGGCAATCGCATCTTCATATCTAACGATCATGCTGTCTAAATTTTGTTCTATCTCAAGTTTTTCTCCTTCAATTTGATCGGTTAATTTTTTATGTTCTGTGCTGGTATAAAAAGTATATGCCAAAGCACCCAATAATAAAACAGCTAACGCTATGATTATCAGGTTGGTATTTGATTTTTTATTTTCTTCCATTTTTTTAATGTTTAATTATTCTAATGAAACGTAAAATTACGAAATAAATTATTCATAAATTTCTTTTTTTGAATGCCTTAGTGACCTTTGCGAACTAAAATACTTAGAAAATAATTGATTTATGATACTTTTTAGCATCCCTTAAAATTATTTAAATTAAAAATGTACTTTTAAAAAAAAAAGAACTGCTATGAAAATTTTAAAGAACATGTTTGCTGTTTTTTTTCCTGAAATATGTTTATGCTGTAATGACTATTTGGCAACCAACGAATCTGTTATTTGTTTAACCTGCCGGCATGACTTGCCACTGACCAATTTTAGTTTTGAAGAAAACAATTTAATTGAAAAATCCTTTTATGGAAGGATTCCTCTCCAAAGCGCCACTTCTTTATTTTATTTCTTTAAAAAAGGAAACGTGCAGCATTTAATACATGAACTTAAATATAACAAACAACAGCAGGTTGGAACTTTAATTGGAGATTGGCTTGGCGAACAACTTATTGAAAGCAAACGATTTGCAACTATAGATTGTATCATACCCGTGCCGCTTCATCGAAATAAACTTAAAAAACGCGGTTACAATCAAGTGACTACTTTTGGCGAAAGTCTGGCTAAAAAACTAGATATTCCCTATTATTCAACTATTTTGATCAGGGTCT
>JAGXIN010000140.1 GCA_024635575.1 Flavobacteriia bacterium | reverse complement strand
GTTTGCATTTCAACCAACTTGGTGTAAACACTATTTTTTGCAATAAGCTCTTCGTGGTTTCCCTGTTCAATTATTTTACCTTTTAGCAACACCACAATAATATCCGCTTTTTGAACAGTAGAAAGTCGATGCGCAATCACCACCGATGTTCTGTTTTTCATCATTTTTTCCAACGCATCCTGCACCAAACGTTCTGATTCCGTGTCTAAAGCGGAAGTGGCTTCATCCAAAATCATAATTGGTGGATTTTTCAATACGGCACGCGCAATGCTCAACCGCTGTTTTTGTCCGCCTGAAAGTTTATTTCCGCTGTCGCCAATATTGGAATCGTATTTATTTGGCATTTCTTCAATAAATTCATGGGCATTCGCAATTTTTGCGGCATCCTTTATTTCTTCATCGGTTTTATTTTTGATGCCCAATAAAATATTGTTTTTAATGCTGTCGTTGAATAAAATGGAATCCTGTGAAACGAGGCCCTGCAGACTGCGCAATGATTTTTTTGTAATGTCCCGAATGTCAATACCGTCAATTTTAATGCTGCCTTCATTGACATCATAAAAACGGGTCAGTAAATTTGCAATGGTCGATTTTCCGCTGCCAGATTGTCCAACAAAAGCCACTGTTTTTCCTTTAGGAATTTCCAGAGAGAAATTTTTAAGCACGTATTCATCTTCATATTTAAATGAAATATTTTCAATGCTGATTGATGAATTAAATCCTACTTTTTCAAGCGCATTTGGTGTATCTGCCAATGGTGAAATTGTATGTAAAATTTCCAAAACACGTTCAGCGGCAGCATCTCCTTTTTTAACGCCATAAGCAGCTTTTGAAATTGCTTTGGCCGGAGTTAAAATGTTATAAGCCAATCCCATAAAAACAATAAATGCGTCCGGGGCCAACGTTTTTGAAACCAAAACCAACGAGCCGCCATACCAAAGCAAAATGGCAATGACGCCTATTCCTAAAAACTCACTCAATGGTGAAGCTAAATTTTGCCTGTTCAACAATGAATTGGAGAATCTGTAAAACCTCGATGTGGATTCCCTAAATTTCAAATTAAAATAGCCTTCCGCATTAAAACCTTTTATCACTCTTAATCCGCCTAAAGTTTCTTCTAAAATGGATAAAAAATAACCCTGTTCCCTTTGAACTTTATCCGATTGTTTCTTTAATTTTTTTCCGACCAAAGAAATAACGAATCCGGCAATCGGAATAAATATAAATACAAATAAAGTCAATTGCGGACTTAAGGCCAGCATAGCGATAATTGTAAATAAAATCATCAATGGTTCTCTTACAATCAATTCTAAAATGGATAAAAAAGAGTGTTGAATTTCCAACACATCTGTAGAAATTCTCGCAATAATGTCCCCTTTCCTTTTTTCAGAAAAATAAGCCAGCGGCAAGTCCACAGTTTTTTCGTACAAATCGTTTCTAACATCTTTTAAAACTCCATTTCTTAAAAAAGTAATAAAGTACATGGCCAAATAACCAAAGATATTTTTGAGCAAAAAAGTGCTGATCACAATGACAATCATAAATAGCAAAGCCTTCATTTCGCCATCTGTATTTATTTTGATGGTAATGAAGTAATTGATGGAATTTTCAATATAATCGCCCAGTTTAGTGATGCCTTCATAAGAAGGTTTCGTGGTAATAGGTTCGGCAGTTTTAAACAGCACTTTTAGCATTGGCATCAGCGACACAAATGCCAATGTGCCAAATAACGCATAAAAAATATTGCTGATAATGTTTAAAACGCCATATATTTTATACGGTTTTGCATAAACCAATATCTGTCTAAAATACTTCATTAATTTTTATCGTTTTTGTTTTTTTAATCCTTCCCCAATCCCTACCTCGGTAGGTAAACTTTCCAAAGAAAAGAGAGTTTGATTTGGGATTATTATGCGATTTACTGCAAAATAAATTTTAACTTTTTTAATTCCCCCTTCGGGGGTTAGGGGGCTTTTTTTAACTTAATTTTAGTTCTGCAATAATACGTTGAATTTTGGCATCCAATTCGGCTTCTACTTTTTTTGCATTCTCAATCGCGTCCAATTTTGCTTTCACGCTAAAATAGAATTTTATTTTAGGCTCAGTTCCGCTAGGTCTTGCGGCTACTTTTGTGTCGTTTTCCGTCTGGTAAATTAACACATTGGATTTTGGAATATCAATATTTTCAACATTGCTTGTTAGTAAATTTTTTTTGGTTGAAGCTTGATAATCAAATAAATACTTAACTTTTGAGCCGTCTATTTCCATAAAAGGATGTTCACGCAAATCATGCATCATTTGTTTAATCTGATCAGCGCCATCCATTCCCTTTTTAACAATCGCAATTAAATGTTCCTTGTAAAAATGATTGTCGACATAAATTTGCAATAATTCTTGGTACATGGAACTTCCGTTAAATTTTGCATTTGCCGCAATTTCACAAGCCAATAGTGTAGCAGTTACTGCATCTTTGTCACGCACAAAATCGCCAACCATATAGCCAAAACTTTCTTCACCACCACCAATAAAATCCTGCTTGCCTTCTGCATCCCGAACCATTTCGGCAATCCACTTAAAACCTGTAAGTCCATCTTTGGTTTCAACACCATAACTGGAGGCAATTTCATTCACCAAATTGGTGGAAACAATGGTAGAGCCAATAAATTGATTGCCGTTTAATTTACCTGCTTCCTTCCATTTTCTGATTAAAAAATCCGTCATCAAACACATGGTTTGGTTTCCGTTTAATAAAGTCATTTTTCCTTCCAGATTTCTCACAGCAATTCCTAGCCTGTCTCCGTCGGGATCGGTTCCTATCACGATATCAGCTTGGATTTTTTCTGCCAGGTCAGTAGCCATTTTTAATGCATCCGGTTCTTCTGGATTCGGAGATTTAACGGTTGGAAAATCACCGTCTGGCACTCGTTGTTCTTCAACAATATGAACATCTGGATATCCCGCCTTTGCAAAAGCTTCCGGAATCAGGGTAATAGATGTTCCATGTAGTGAAGTAAAAACAATTTTAAGTTTTTCTTTCCCTTTTGTATTAAAAGTTCCATTTTTTACACTGGCATTAATAAAAGTTTCATCAACTTCTTTGCCTATAAATTCAATTAAATTTTCTTTGGCTTTAAAGTTGATTTGTGAGAAATCTAAATTATTTACTTCATCAATTATTTCAGCATCCTGCGGAGGAACTATTTGTCCGCCATCATTCCAATATACTTTATAGCCATTGTATTCTGGCGGATTGTGTGAAGCGGTCAATACGATACCGGCATCGCATCCCAAATGTCTAACGGCAAATGAAAGTTCCGGGGTTGGACGTAAATCTTCAAATAAGTATACTTTAATGTTGTTTGCTGAAAAAACATCGGCCACAATTTTGGCAAATAACTTGCTGTTATGTCGGCAGTCAAAAGCAATTACCGCTTTTAATGGCTTGTTTGGGAAAGTTTTTTGAAGATAATTTGACAGTCCTTGTGTGGCTTTTCCAAGTGTGTATTTGTTGATTCTATTTGTTCCTACGCCCATAATGCCACGCATTCCACCGGTGCCAAATTCTAAATTCTTATAAAAATGTTCGGTCAGTTTGGCCGGATCGCCTGAGATAAGTTGCTGTACTTCTTTTTGTGTTTTTGTATCAAAGGTATCTGTCAGCCAAAGTTTGGCTTCGTTTAAGATTTTAGTCATGTTGTAAGAATTTAATAGTGCAAAAGTAGTGCAATTATGTTAAAAAACGTTAGCTGTTGATTTTATCAGAAATAGTATAACGTTTGATTTCCGATTTTGTGCGTAAAATGATTTCGCCTAAAAATCCGGCCAAAAAAAGTTGTGTCCCAATGATCATTGCCACTATCGCCAAATAAAATTGAGGTCTGGCAGTAATTAATCGGCCTGTCGGATTAAAAAATAGTTTGTCAATTCCTAGGTAAAGCGCAAAACAAAATCCGATGAAAAACGTAAGCGTTCCCAACAATCCAAATAAATGCATAGGTCTTTTGCCGAATTTCGATAAAAACCAAATGGTAATCAAATCAAGAAATCCGTTGATAAATCGATCCATGCCAAATTTAGTGACGCCATATTTTCTGGCTTGGTGCGCAACAACTTTTTCGGAAATTTTGTTGAATCCCGCATTTTTAGCCAGTACTGGGATATAACGATGCATTTCCCCATTCACATCAATATTTTTTATCACTTCATTTTTATAGGCTTTCAACCCGCAATTAAAATCGTGTAATTTTAAACCTGAAGTTTTTCTGGCAGCCGCATTGAATAATTTTGAAGGAATATTTTTTCTGATTTTTGAATCGAATCGCTTTTTTTTCCAGCCCGAAACCAAATCAAAATCTTCGCTTTTAATTAAATCATACAATTCTGGAATTTCATCCGGACTGTCTTGCAAATCGGCGTCCATCGTGATTACAACGTCACCGGTAACTTCTTTAAATCCGGCATTTAAAGCCTGGGATTTGCCATAGTTTTTTTGAAATCGAAGGCCTTTTACATTTGGATTTTTTTCGTGCAACGATTCAATAACCTTCCAGGAATCATCTGTGCTGCCGTCATCTATAAAAAGCAATTCATAAGAATAACGATTGGATTGCATGACTTTTACAATCCAATCGTGTAATTCATTTAAGGATTCATCCTCATTAAGAAGTGGAATAACTATGGATATATCCATTAAAACTGGTTTTAGATACTGGTGATTTCTTCATCGGTTTTTTTCATAAATAACCCACCAATTAGCGCAATTATAAAACCAAAAAACAGACTTCCAACAATTATGAAAGCTGAAGAAATAAATGGTCCCGACATTTTTTTAGCCATCTCCATAGAAGCTTCCAGCTGCTCATCAGAAAAATTAGGATACGTTTCCATCATAGTTTGCTGCTGCACCTCAAGCATTCTTGAGAAAAATTCAGGCTCAATGAAACTGATAAAAATTAAATTATAAGCAGCATAGATTAGTCCGGAGATCAGTGTAATGCCCAACCCGGTTTTCAGGGCTTCTGACAATGACAAAAAACCTCCATTGATTTCCTTAATTTTTTTAATTCCTAAAATGACGATTACAATTGTAATTGTTGTACTGATTACACTCACAGACCAATGCGGTTCGTAAGTTTTACCTATAGCGTATACTACCACGCTAATTAAAATTGAGGCAAAGCCTAGCATTAAACCGTTGTTTAACATGATTTGTTTTGCTGTTGTTTCTTGGTTTTCCATAATAATTGATTGATTGATTTTTGATTGATTTTTGGTTGAACAAATATAGTAAATACCTTATTACCATTGGTAGTTAAATGCCAACAATAATGGTTATTTTTAATTAAGTTATTAGTAAACAATAATTTAGATTTGTTACACTAAAATTAGAAAAAAATAGTGGTAAAATTAAAAAATGATTGTAAATTTGCAGCTGGGCAAGT
>JAGXIN010000139.1 GCA_024635575.1 Flavobacteriia bacterium | reverse complement strand
GATAATTGTTAAAACTTATAACGGTCTTACCGTCGATTTTTGCTTAAAAGAAAAGGCTGCATTTATTTTACGCGGATTGAGAAATACGATCGATCTGGAATTTGAAAAAACCATCGGGCAGACCAATTACAGGTTGGCAGGGATAGAAACGGTTTTTTTAATTTCCTCTCCCGGAAATAGCCACATTTCTTCTACTGTAGTGAGAGATATAAAAAAACACGGGGGCGATTATTCCATTTTAGTCCCGGATGCGGTTCCTAATAAGTAAATATGCTTTTTTCGTCTCCCATTTGATAATTCTGAATTAAAGCCTTAATTTTAAAGGACATAAAACAGAGGTCATGAAAAAAATTTTATTTATTACCGGAGATTTCGCTGAAGATTATGAAACTATGGTTCCTTTCCAAATGTTGGAAATGGTGGGCTATACTGTTCACGCTGTTTGTCCTGATAAAAAAAAGGGAGACAAAATAAAAACCGCAATTCACGATTTTGAAGGAGATCAAACCTATACCGAAAAACCGGGGCATCTTTTTCAGCTTAATTATAGTTTTAAAGATGTTAAAGAAGCAGATTATGATGGACTTTTTCTTGTGGGTGGTCGCGCCCCGGAATATTTAAGACTGAACCCCCGCATTATTGAGATTACTAAACACTTTTTTGAAAAAAATAAACCGGTAGCTGCAGTTTGCCACGGGATACAGATCTTGACGGCAGCCAATCTGGTGAAAGGAAGAAAATTAACGGCTTACCCAGCGGTAAAACCGGAAGTGATTCTGGCCGGAGGAAAATTCCTGGATGTTCAACCTACAGAAACTGTGGTGGATGGAAACCTTGCGACTTCCCCTGCCTGGCCCGGACATGCTTCACTTATTCGTGAATTTTTAAAATTGTTGGGGACTAAGATCAGTTTGTAAATATTTAATTGAAAGGAAGAAATAAGGTTCTATGCTTTTTGGATATAAATATTAGTACAACTTCTTCGCCAAATAGGTTGTTTATTACTTGATTTCAGTAGGTGCTTCTTCGTAATTTGAAGGAATCAATTTATAATTTCAACTTGCTAATCTACAAACACATCAGCTGAATTCTTAAACTTTGCGGCAAGAATATCCGCTTTAATTTTGAACGCTCCATTTTTAATTAGAGCAGTAATAACTTCAGAAGTAAAATTGAGAATAGGTATATTTTCAACAGGTGCAGAGTTGTTGCATTCAAGATTTTTCCTTCAATAATTTAAGGATAAATATTTCTGAAACACATTAAAAATAAAAGAGTCAATAGTTTTTCTCCAGTTGAAAAAATTATAAAGTGAAATTCCCTTTAAAAAAAGTGGGCGTGAATTTTTCTACCATCTTTGGGATTTGAAATGCTATCCACCAAATATTTAAACTGAAAAATGCCGTTTAGAATTGCCTTCCAGATTATAAGTATTAAAATTAAATAGGACAAAATAGTCCTATAGCTGACTTTCATCATATTTTACTTCTTGTACTTGTTCTTATTTTGTAACAATATGTTAATTATACATCAACCCAATCTAAAGAGCATGAAAATTAAGAATTTATTACTTTTTATTTTAACATTAGCAGGAGTGCAAAGTTTTGCCCAAATAACAATTAGTGGTGAGCTAAGACCACGTGCGGAATATAGAAATGGCTACAAAACACTAACACCTAATGATGTAGATGCCGCCTTATTTGTATCACAACGAACACGTTTAAATACCGAATTTATTACTGAGAATTACACCTTCTTTGTAAGTATCCAAGATGTAAGGGTATGGGGGGATGTACAACAGCTAAACACAAGTGATAAAAACGGAATTTCAATTCATGAAGCCTGGGGAAAAATAAAATTTAGCCCTAACTTTTCTGCAAAATTTGGTCGTCAGGAAATAATTTATGACGATAGCCGTATGTTTGGAAATGTTGGCTGGACACAGCAGGCACGTAGCCATGATGCCGCAATTTTTCAATTCGGAAATGAAAATTACAAATTAGACCTAGGGGTTGCTTATAACCAAGATCAAGAAGCTTTATTTGGCAACTTGTACACAGTTTCAGGTAATTACAAAGCAATGCAATATGCATGGTTCCATAAAGACTGGAGTAACTTTAACGCAAGTTTTTTAATACTAAATAACGGTTTACAAAATATTGATGCAGATGAAATTCGTTACAGTCAGACTTACGGAACTCATCTAAAATACAAACCTAGTGATGTTTTAAGCTTTAGTGCTAATGCTTATTTACAAGCTGGTAAAGATGTTCTAAATAACGATTTAAGCGCTTATTTAGTTGGATTGGATTTGGGGTATAATCTTTCAGAAAAATTTGATTTAGGTTTAGGTTTTGAAATTCAATCAGGGAACGATTATAATTCAACAGGTAACAAAAACAAAGCTTTTACCCCTTTCTACGGAACAAACCATAAGTTTAATGGTTTTATGGATTATTTCTATGTAGGAAACCATATAAATAGTGTTGGTTTGGTTGATATTAATGCTAAAATAGCATCAAAATTAGGCGTAAAATCTAGTATAACAGCCATTGTACACAATTTTTCAGCCCAAGCCGATATTGCTGAAGGTGTAGACAAACAGTTAGGAACAGAAATAGATTTAGTGTATTCACACAAATTAAATAAAGATGTTGTAATAGGCGCTGGATATTCACAAATGTTTGCTTCAGAAGGATTGGAAGTGATTAAAAACAATTCCGACGGAAATATAAATAACTGGGCGTGGTTAATGATCACGGTTAAACCAACTTTATTTTCTTCAAAATAGTTACCCTTAACTACAGATTATGAGCATTTTACAAAAATTAATTCCACCAAAAGAATGGCGTTTACCCGTGCTAATTTTAATGGGAGCTATGACCGGTCTTACATTTTATGCACTCATTGAATCAAATGCAGTATCGTATTTATCAGACGATCCTAAAACTTGTGCAAATTGTCATGTAATGACACCTCAATATGCAACTTGGCAAAATAGTTCTCATAGAGAATGGGCTACTTGCAATGATTGTCATGTACCACAGGATAATTTTTTCAAAAAATACGCATTTAAAGCGAAGGATGGTTTGTACCATGCCTCTGTATTTATAACACGTGGAGAGCCTGAAGTGATTAGAATGAAAGAAGCTGGTGTTGAGGTGGTTCAAACTAATTGCATTAGATGCCATGAAGATCAAGTAACTGACGCTAGATTAAGCGGTTTAGTTGAAGATCACAAACAAAATAGAACAACAAGAAAATGTTGGACTTGCCATCAAGAGGTTCCGCATGGAAAAATACATAGTTTATCTTCAGTAAAATACTATGGAAAATTTGATGAGGAGCATCAAGAAACAGTACCCGATTGGTTAAGTAAATATTTTAAAGAATCAGAAAATCAAAATAATAAAGAAAATGAATAATACGAGAAAACCTTGGAAAAACTGGGTGCTTTTTTTAGCATCTTTGGCAGTAGTATTTTTATTAGGACTTTTAGTGTCTTCAATAACGGAACGTAAAATGGAGGCAAAATTTGCATACACTCCGCAAGCAAATATCAATGAACTAGAACCAAGAAATGAAGTTTGGGGTGAAAATTTTCCCCGCGAATTTCAATCCTACTATAAAACAGCTGATACTACTTTTAGGTCTAAATACAATGGAAATGCAAACATTGATATGTTAGAAGTTGATCCACGTTTGGTAGTACTTTGGGCAGGTTATGGATTTGCAAAAGATTACAATCAAGGTCGGGGTCACGTATATGCGATTGATGATGTGAGAAATACGTTACGTACCGGTGGTCCAACAGGGCCTGATGACGGACCAATGCCTTCAACTTGCTGGACTTGTAAATCTCCAGATGTACCTCGTTTAATAAATGAAATTGGTGTAGACGATTATTACAAAGGTAAATGGGCGAGCAAAGGAGAACAAATTGTAAATCCAATTGGTTGCGCAAACTGTCACGACGAAAAATCTATGAATTTGACAATTACACAACCAGCTTTAATTGAGGCTTTTGAGCGTCAGGGAAAAGATATTACGGAAGCTTCACATAACGATATGCGATCTTTAGTTTGTGCACAATGTCACGTTGAATATTACTTCAACAAAAATTTACCTGAAAAAGAAGGAATTCCTTATTTAGTTTTCCCTTGGGATGATGGACAAACTGTTGAAGACATGGAAAGATATTACGATAAGGTTGGCCATGTAGATTGGGTACATGCCATAAGTAAAGCACCAATGTTAAAAGCGCAACATCCAGGTTATGAAGTTTATAAAATGGGTATTCACGGAAAAAGAGGTGTTTCCTGTTCAGATTGTCATATGCCTTACAAAACAGAAGGTGGACAAAAATTTACTGATCACCACATTCAATCTCCTTTAAACAATGTTGCCAATTCTTGTCAAGTTTGTCATAGAGAAGAAAAAGATGAGTTAGTTAAGAACGTATTTGATAATCAAGATCGTATTATTGGAAATCGAGATCAATTAGAGAAATTATTGGTTCGTGCCCATGTAGAAGCGGGTAAATGTTGGGAATTAGGCGCCACAGAAGCTCAAATGAAAGAAATCCTACAAGGTATTCGTTACGGACAATGGCGTTGGGATTATGCAGCAGCATCTCACGGAGGTTCTTTTCACGCACCCGTTGAATTAGGAAGAGTTGTTGGAACAGGGATTGATATTACTCAAGAAACCAGAATTAAATTAGCTAAGTTGTTAATGGAATTAGGCTTTAAAGGTGAAGTTCCGTATCCAGATATTGAAACAAAAGAAGCCGCTCAAAAATATATAGGACTAGATATGGAACAATTAAAAACAGAAAAAGCAACTTTCAAAAAAGAATTGTTGCCAAAATGGGAAGCGGCAGCAAAAGAAAGAGAAGCCACATATTAAGGGTTAAGTATTTAGAAATATGTTAAAAAAGTCCTCAATACTAAAAGTTTAAATCCTTAAATCAATTAAATATTTGACCTTTTATGAGTGATGATAATTTTAAAATTCAACGTAATCTTTGGGAAAACCCCTGGGGTTACGTTGAATCTTTTTTTATAGGGTTTGGTTTAATTATAACAGGCCTTTTTCTAGAAGTGTTTTCCTCTTCTAAAAATGCATTTACAATTTCATATCCTTACAATGTATTTTTTTTAGTAGGCTATATGCTACTATTATTTATGTTATTCAAATGGTTTTCAAACACACAACTTATTAGATGGCTTACTAAAGTACCAGCTTCAATATCAAGTATAGCATTGGTAACTTTTATGGTAATGATAATGGGTATTATTCCTCAGGTGACTTCACAAAATAATCTTATTAATAACTTAGGCTTAAATCACATTACTAGTAACTGGGCTTTTCTATTAATTCTGTTTCAATTTTTAACCTGTTTAGGTTTAATTTCAATCAAAAGAATCCTTCAATTCAAATGGTCTAACTTTGGTTTTATTTTAAACCATGTAGGTTTATTTTTAACGTTAATTGCAGGTATTTTAGGCACTGGAGATTTACAACGTCTATCTTTAAATGTTTACGAAGGCAAACCAAATTGGATAGCTACAGATTTAAATGGTCAAGAAGTAGAATTACCTTTTGCCTTTTATTTAAAAGATTTTTTAATTGATGAATACAATCCAAAATTAGCATTAGTTGATAATAAAACAGGGAGCATTTCACATAACGATGGAAAGAATTTATACTTGGTTGAAAAAGGCGAAACTTATTATTTTCATAATTTCGAAGTAAAAATTAACGAGTTTTTTCCAAATTCAGGAAGGTTTGGTAAACGATACGAACCGGTTAACGAAATAGGTTCACCGCCATCAGCATCTATTTCAGTAAAAAACACAAAAACAGATTCAGTTCAAAATGCTTGGATAAGTAGTGGAAGTTTTCGATATCCTTATGAATCATTTAAAATTAGTGAGGATTATTCTGTAGTAATGACCATTCCTGAAGTAAAAAAATTTAGTTCAGATATTGATATTTTAACCAAAGAAGGGGAACGAATAAGCACTATTTTAGAAGTAAATAAACCCTACAAATACAAAGGTTGGAAAATTTATCAGTTAAGTTATGATGAGAAAATGGGCAAATGGTCTAATTTAAGTGTTTTGGAGCTTGTAAAGGACCCGTGGTTACCACTAATTTATACTGGAATATTTATGATGATTGCCGGAGCTATTTATATGTTTTGGATGGGAAATAAAATAACAAAAAACAATTAATAATGACTTGGATAGATTTTCCTTTATATGGTTCAATAATCGGTATCCTATGGATCATTGGATTACTGTTCTTAGTCATTTCATATAAAAAACAAGCAGTTTTAAAAATTGCAAACTTATTATTTATAACGGGTTGGGCCGTGTTGCTACTATTTGTAATAAAATTGTGGTTAGAGCTCGATCGTCCGCCAATGAGAACTCTAGGAGAAACTCGTTTGTGGTATGCAACATTTCTACCATTAATAGGTTTTGTAACCTATATTCGTTGGAAATACAAATGGTTTTTAGCTTACAGTATTGGCATGGCTACTATGTTTTTAGCTATTAATTATTTAAATCCCGAAACCTATTCAAAAACCTTAATGCCGGCTTTGCAAAGCCCGTGGTTTATTCCACATGTGTTGGTATATTTATTTTCATATGCTGTGTTAGCTGCTTCAAGCATTGTAGCCATAAAAGGTTGGTACGACAGTTACAAGCAAAAATTCAATATTGAAACCCTAAAATTAGCCGATAATTTAGTGTACATAGGCTTTGCGTTTTTAACTTTAGGATTGCTTTTTGGCGCACTTTGGGCAAAAGAAGCTTGGGGACATTACTGGACTTGGGATCCTAAAGAAGTTTGGGCGTTTTTAACATGGATGGGTTATTTAATTTACATTCACTACCGCAATTTTCATATTCATAAAACAAAACAAGCACTTACAATTTTAGCGATGGCGTTTGTGGTTCTATTGGTTTGTTGGTTTGGTGTAAATTATTTACCAGTGGCGAATACAAGTGTTCACACTTATACTAATTATTAAAAGTCCAATTTTTTCACTTACTTTTTTACTACATTAAAAGCAACATCACCCACTTTTTCGCCACCGGCAATTGTAACTTTATCAATTTTTTCTAAATGATTAATGAAATCAAATAAAGCAGCATACTCATTCAATTTTAACTGAATAATATTTTTATCGAACATTAATAAATCTAAAAAAATTAGCTTTTTAATGTAAACCAATTGAAATTTTCAAAATTGTGTTAAGTTAATTTTAACAATGTATGTCCTTAATCTTTGGAATTTACTTAGTTTTGACTGAATTAACAGATTTGGATAAGTTTGTATTATTAATTGGTTAGGCTCTT
>JAGXIN010000027.1 GCA_024635575.1 Flavobacteriia bacterium | reverse complement strand
TTAGGCACTATTTTGCCATTTTCTAAAGTGTCGTATTCAACACTCAGATCATCAGCAATTACAACATGTCCTTCAGCATCAATCATTTTTTTTGTAAAAATATTACCCCTGAAATAGTTGAAGTCATTCGCTTCGTTATCTATAATTGGTCGGTAAACATCTGCCACCCATTCAGCGACATTACCTGACATATCATATAAGCCGAAAGCATTTGGCTCATAAGATTTAACTTGAATAGTGATGGCAGCGCCATCGTTACTCCATCCCGGAACACCGCTATAATCTCCTTTTCCTTGTTTAAAGTTGGCCAATTGGTCGCCTTTATATCTTTTTGATTTATTACGGGTATATTTTCCACTCCAGGCATATTTTTTTCTTCCACGGGTATTGTTATATACGCGATCTTCAATAACCGCCTTTGCCGCAAATTCCCACTCAACCTCTGTTGGGAGTCTGAATTTAGAACTTAATATTCCATCAGAAATTTTGACTTGTCTGCCTGTAAATGAACCTCTGGATGGTTTAGCTTCTCCTTTTTTAAGTTTCTTATTACTTGGCAACCCTTTTTTATAGATGGAAGAATCTCCGTCAAAAAGGTTGTATGGATTATTTAAATAGGTATCTGTACTGAAATTATTTTCACCTCTAACTTCCAGCGAATCTAATTTGAAAAGCGGTTTTAACACCCCTTTATCCATCAATATTTTTTCATTCACCCTGTCGGTTCTCCATGAACAATATTGTGTGGCCTGAATCCAGCTTACGCCAATTACAGGATAATCAGCATAACCAGGATGTCTCAAATAATTTTCAATCAATAATTCATTAAATCCCAATACATCTCTCCAAACTAAGGTGTCAGGAACAGCAGATTCATAAATATGTTCATAGTTAGGATCGTTTGGAGGAAAAACTTTTTCCATCCAGTTTAAATAAAATACATATTCTGAGTTGGTCACCTCAGTTTCATCCATATAAAATGAACGAACCTGTTGTTGAGCCGGTGTTGTATTCCAATCAAACATCACGTCATCCTGTACGTGTCCCATGGTAAAAGTACCGCCTTCAATCAAAACCATTCCCGGAGGCGCTTCCTGGCCTTTATATTTTGTGTCTCCTGCAAATCCGCCTGCTTTCTTATCTTTTGAACTCCACCCAGTAAGAGATACATTATTTCTTGGATTTCTGTTATGGCAACTCACAAAGAAAACAACAGCAATAGTTAACAAGATTAACTTATAAATGTTATTTAGATTTTTTAAGTTCATTTCAAATTGGTTAGGGTTATATTTTTTCCGCAATTTACATTAATTTAATTTTTTCGCAAGATATAATTTTAATAAATATTTGCTACGCTTTTACTAACGATAGTTTTCGATATTTAGTATGACTTTGTTGTACTAAATTTCAATAATAAGGCTAATTTTTTAATGAAGCACCTATCAAAGCGCAAATATTTTATCTTTTTTTAAATTTATTTAAGTCAAAATTACCAAATTCTTAAGAAATGAATATGCTTTTTAAAATTGGAATGAAAATGTAGCAACAAACCGTATGGCTATTCGTAAAATTATAATTTTTTTTTAAACAGTTTGATATTGGATTTAATATAAACACTTATAAATTTACAAATCCCAAAATAAACAGAATTCTATTTTTATAAAAATTCCTGAAATACCCTCTTTATTTTGGAAATTATAAATTTTAAATTTCTTACAATAATTTGACCTTAACAACGTTTTTTCTTAGAAGTTATCTGTGATTTGAAGTTTGAGAAAGTTTTAAATTTTCCCACTGCATAGATGAAATTTCTATTTGTTGCTTAACCAAATGATGAACTCTGATTGAAAAATTTGTTAAAAGCAATGAATGAGGCATTATAAATTAAGATAAAAGAATCTAATTTTCGTTACAATGCAGAAAAATTAGAATAATTAGGATTCTTCAATAATAAAATAAGATATTTGTTAATTAAACAACAAAATTAATGAGAAAGATAATAGGATTGACATTTATGGTTTTTATGGCATTTGTAAGAATTAATGCGCAAGAAAATCCCAATCCGATAACAACAGCCACTCCATTTTTATTGATAGCTCCGGATGCGCGCGCAGGTGGTATGGGAGATGTTGGTGTTGCTACTTCACCGGATGCAAATTCACAACACTGGAATGCCTCAAAATATGCGTTTATGGATTCGCAATTTATGTTGGGCATTGTTTATACGCCTTGGTTGCGGGAACTCACGAACGATGTATTTTTGGGCGGTTTTACTTACGCAAACAGAATAGATGACAGAAGTGCTTGGGCAGCAAGTTTAAAATATTTTAATTTAGGCCAGATAGATTTAACGGATATTAATGGAACTCCTGAAGGAACTGAAAAGCTGAATGAGTTTTCTGTTGATGGTTCTTATGCCTTGAAATTAAGTGAAACTTATTCAATGGGGGTTACCCTGCGTTATATTCGTTCCGATTTAGGGATTGAATCCGCAAACTCCACGATAAGTCCAGTAAATACTTTTGCTGTTGATGTTTCGGGATATTATGAATCTGACGAACAGAGCTATGGTAATATTAATGGCGTATGGAGAGGTGGTTTCAACATTTCAAACATTGGCCCGAAAGTTTCCTATACAAATGACGGCCAAGAGAATTTTATCCCAACAAATTTAAAAGTTGGTGGAGGATTTGATTTTATTTTAGACAGGAGCAATCATGTAAGTATCAATGTAGAATTTAATAAATTATTAGTTCCTACGCCAAGCGTTTCCATAAATGATGATGGCGAAGCGCCATACAGACAAGAAGATGTGAGTTTTTTCGATGGTATTTTTAAATCGTTTGGTGATGCACCCGGCGGGTCTGGTGAAGAACTAAAAGAAATTACGTGGGGATTGGGCGCAGAATATATGTACGACAATTCTTTTGCTTTAAGAGCCGGGTATTTTAATGAAAGTGATTTAAAAGGATCGCGTAAATATTTAACGGTAGGAACAGGATTTAAATTTAAAAGTTCCAAATTGGACATTTCCTACTTGTTTAACACTTCTGAAATTAAAAATCCTTTGGAGAACACACTTCGATTCTCTTTGTCTTTTGATTTTGGAAAATCATACTAAACTACAAACTTAATGGCTGTAACTAAAAATTTTTAATGAAGAAAGTTGAAATAAAAACCCAGATTACTATTTTTGATTCCATTGATGAACTGACAACAATAGTAAAAGGTTTAATGAATAAAGCCATTGAAGCCAAACAAAATGCATATGCACCTTACTCTAAGTTTAAAGTCGGCGCAGCGATGCTTATGGAAGATGGAACCATCATTACTGGGAACAATCAGGAAAATGCAGCATATCCTTCAGGAATGTGTGCAGAACGTGTTGCCATATGGAAAGTATCCTCAGAATTTCCGAATAAAAAAATATTGAAGCTGGCCATTTCGGCAAGCTCTTCTACCCAAATTCTTAAAGAACCTGTGGCACCTTGCGGAGCTTGCAGGCAAACCTTATCAGAATATGAAATTAAACAAAAGGATAAAATTGAAGTCTATTTTATGGGTGAAGTAGGTGAAATTATTAAAACAGAATCTGTACTAGATTTACTTCCAATTGCTTTCAATAAAACTTTTTTATAAAAAAATAATGAAAGAAGATATTGCAAACAGAGATGATATTTATTTGCTTGTAAAAGATTTTTATGTAAAATTAATGAATGATGACGTAATGTATCATTTTTTTGAAGAATTCACCAATCCTGAATTGTTAGAAAAACATTTACAAATACTGGTTGATTTTTGGGATAATATTCTGTTTTATTCTGGAAATTATCAAAAAAACGCCATGAAACCGCATTTGGATTTACAGAAAAAAAAACCTTTCAAACCTCAGCATTTTAGGCTATGGTTGCTGCATTTCAACAATACAGTTGATGAACATTTTAACGGTGAAATTGCACATGCAGCGAAATCGCGTGCACTTTCTATAGCAACTGTAATGCAAATTAAAATAGCGGATTTGGAGAAGCAATAAAAAAACTTGTTATATTTGCATTTTAAATAAAGATAATGGCAATAAATTCAGTAATTACAGGAACAGGAAGCTATATTCCTACAATTGTTAAAAGAAATTCAGATTTTTTAACCAATCAATTTTTGAATGAGGACGGAACGCCTTTTGGCTATGAAAATGAGGTGGTCATTGAAAAATTTAAGTCAATTACCGGTATTAAGGAAAGACGATATGCAAGACCAGAATTAAATTCATCAGATTTGGCTTTTTTTGCAGCTGAAAAAGCGATTGCAGATGCTAAAATTAATCAGGAAGAATTAGATTATATTATTTTGGCGCACAATTTTGGAGACGTAAATAGCGCTTCAAATCAAAGTGATATTTTGCCAAGTTTGGCTTCAAGGGTAAAAAACAAGTTGGGAATTAAAAATCCGAATTGTGTGGCATACGATATTCTTTTCGGATGTCCGGGATGGATTCAAGGGATGATTCAGGCAGAAGCATTCATAAAATCAGGTATGGCCAAAAAATGTTTGGTAATTGGGACGGAAACACTTTCGAGAGTGCTGGATGACCATGACCGTGATTCCATGATTTATTCTGATGGGGCAGGGGCATGTATTGTTGAGGCTGTAGAAAGCGATTCTAAAACAGGTATTTTAAGTTTCGCTGCACAAACCCATACATTTGAGGAATGCTATTATTTATTTTTCGGAAAAACGTACAATAAAACCGGGGATGAGCATGTGCGTTACATAAAAATGTATGGCAGAAAAATTTATGAATTTGGGTTGAATTTTGTTCCATTGGCTATGAAAAACGCATTGGATAAAAGCGGGATTGATATTTTGGATGTTAAGAAAATACTCATTCACCAGGCAAATGAAAAAATGGATGAGGCAATAATAAAGCGCTTTTACAGATTATACAATACTCAAATTCCGGATGCGGTAATGCCCATGAGTATCCATACCTTGGGAAATAGTTCTGTAGCTACCGTAATTACATTGTACGATTTAATTAAACATGGAAACCTAAAACCTCACAGTCTTAACAAAGGAGATGTGATATTGATGGCTTCAGTAGGAGCGGGCATGAATATAAACGCGATGATTTATAAATATTAAGTCCAGTAAAAATAGAAATACAATGACTACTTAAAGTGCCTAAAGTTTGAAGTACTAAAATTGAAATAAAAAAAATATATATTTAAAAGTCCGTTTTTGCGGACTTTTTTATGCTTCTTTTTTATTGGAAACGGCTAAAAAAGCATCCGCTAAATACTCAAAAATAGTGGTTGCCGTAAACGTTTCATAACCAGTTTTAGGGAAAGCGATATCAGCAGTTTTACCATGCAGGTAAACACCAAAAATCGCAGCATTTAGGGGCTTATAGCCTTGGGCAATAAGTCCGGTAATGATTCCTGTCAGCACGTCGCCGCTTCCTCCAGTTGCCAATGCAGCATTTCCTGTTGAATTAAAATACTTATTTTCATCCTGGATAATAACAGTATGCGCACCTTTTATGATTACAATGACTGCATATTTTTTGGAAAATTCACTTACTTTTTTAAGTTTTTCGTAATCGTTATTCCAAGAGCCAATTAATCGCTCCAATTCTTTTGGATGCGGTGTTAAAATGGTATTTTTCGGTAAATGGTTAAGCAATAATAGATTTTTTGAAAGCAAATTGAGTCCGTCAGCATCAATAACCAATGGAAGTTTATTTTCTTTTATAAAATTTTCAAAACCCTGAGCAGTTTTATCTGAAGTTCCCATTCCCGGACCAATACCAATAACGGTTGGGTTTGTTTTAAAATTAAAATAGGTTAATACCGAATCGGTATCAACTTCAACCATCACTTCGGGCACTGAAATTTGTAAAATTGTATAACCACATTTGGGAATATAGGCAGAAACCAAACCGCTTCCAATTTTTAAGGCTGCTTTGGAAGCCATAGTGACTGCGCCCATTTTACCATAACTTCCGCCAATAATAAGCGAATGTCCATAAGTTCCTTTGTGATCCCATTTGTTTCGTTGTTTGTACAAAGGAATGATGTCAGTTTTTGTAATATAGTGGGTTTTCGGTTTTAAACTTTGGATAAAATTTTGGTCTAAACCAATATCGATAACCTCCCACGTATTTACAAAATCTTTATTTTCGGGCAAAAGAAAAGCAATTTTTGGCGTTTGAAATGTAAGGGTATGACTCGCTTTTAATACGGCAGATGTATCAGTAACTGATTTGTCGCCAAACAATCCTGAAGGAATATCAATAGCTAAAGTAAAAACTTTTTTACCATTGATATATTGGATTAGTTTTTTGGTAAAACTTTCCGGATTTCTATTAAGGCCATTTCCGAAAATAGCATCAACTACAATGTCATCAGCATTAATTTCAGGAAAGTCATTTTCACTTTTTATATCTATTGGGCTTAACCCGATTTCTTTTACTCTATTGTAATTAATTTTAAATTCTTCAGTTCGTATATCACTAAAATTAACAATATGGCAAATCACCTTATAGTTATGTTTGTACAAATGCCTTGCAATCACCAAACCATCCCCGCCGTTATTTCCGATACCGCAAAATACATGAATTTGAATATCGCCTCCATGTAGCTTGTTATGAAGCCATTGAAAGCAATTTGTGGCGGCATGCTCCATTAAATCGACAGAAGTTATTCCTGTATTCTCAATGGTCGCCTTATCAGCTTTTGCAGTTTGTTGCGGTGAAAGAATATACATATCAAAGTTTGAAAGTTTAAAGCTCAAAGTTTAAAGCCAAATAGGAAATAGGCAATAGGCAATAGGCAATAGGCAAAAGTTAAAAGGGAAAAGTTATAAGTTTTAAAAACATACCACATAGTCCTAAAAACCAAAAGCCAATAACTAACAACTAAAAGTTACCCTTTAAAAACACCCATATTGGCGTATTTTTCCATGCGTTTTTTTACAAGTTCTTTAGGAGACAGCTTTTTTAGCTCATCATAAGCTTTTATGATGGTTTTTTCAACTTCTTTAAAAGCAGTTTCTCTGTCAAAATGTGCTCCTCCAAGAGGTTCTTTAATGATTCCGTCAATCAATTTTTGTTTTTTCATATCTTCCGCAGTCAATTTTAAAGCTTCTGCGGCTTCTTCTTTGTGTTCCCAGCTTCGCCATAAAATAGAGGAGCAAGACTCAGGAGAGATAACGCTGTACCATGTATTTTCCATCATATAAACCCTGTCACCAACGCCAATTCCAACAGCACCCCCTGAAGCGCCTTCACCAATTACAACGGTAATAATAGGCGTTTTTAATCGGGTCATTTCTAAGATATTATGTGCAATGGCTTCACCTTGTCCACGCTCTTCCGCCTCTAATCCAGGATATGCACCAGGAGTATCTAATAAAGTTATTACAGGAATACTAAATTTTTCAGCCATTTTCATCAATCGCAATGCTTTTCTGTATCCTTCAGGATTTGACATTCCGAAATTTCTATATTGCCGCGTTTTTGTATTGTAGCCTTTTTGTTGTCCAATAAACATGAACGTTTGGTTTCCTATTTTTCCCAAGCCGCCTACCATGGCTTTGTCATCTTTAAATGTGCGGTCACCATGCAATTCCATAAAGGTTTCCCCGGCAAGTGCATTGATATGATCTAAAGTATAAGGTCTTCTTGGATGGCGAGAAAGTTGCACTCGTTGCCAGGCAGTTAGATTTTTATATATTTCATTTTTGGTTTTTAGTAATTTTTTTTCAATGTTCTTACAACTTTCCGTCATATCAACATCACTTTCTTTACCAATTAAAACACATTTATCATATTGTTCCTCTAATTCTTTAATTGGCAATTCAAAATCTAAATATTCCATATTTTAAAATTTGGTTGAACTACAAATATAACAACTAATCAATTTTAGCAAGTTAAATTATAGTCTTTTTTTTATTTTTTAAAATTCCGTTGATGATGACTATCAATAAAATTATGGCACCACCAATATAAAACTGCAAACTCATTCTTTCTTTTTCACCAAAAATAATTACTGCTAAAATGATTCCGTAAACAGGTTCCAGATTTAAGGTAAGTATAACTGTATATGGCGTTAAATGCTTCATTATTTTTACTGAAACAATAAATGCGTATGCTGTGCAAATACTGCCTAATATTAATAGGTAAATTAAATCGGAAGATTTTAAAGCAAATTGTTCAAATGTAAAACCTGTTGTAGCAAAAATATAAATTGTTATAAATCCAACACCAAACAATAATTGATAAAAAGAAATTACTTCGGCCGTGTGTTTTCTTACGTATAATCCGTTAAGGACTGTGAATAAGACTGATAAAAAAGAGGCGAGTAATGCATAAATAATTCCTAAAGTATAGTTTCCTTCAACATTTAAAATTAAATATAAACCGGAAATAACAATTAACCCAAATAGCAATTCAAGGAAATTAATTCTTCTTCTGAAAAATAAAGGTTCTATGAATGAAGTGAATAAAGCGCCTGTACTCATGGCAATTAATGCAACAGAAACATTGGCGACCTTTATTGCAGAGAAAAAAAAGATCCAATGCACGGCAATGATAACACCCCCAATGAAAAATTTCAATAATGCTTTTGGTCCTACCTTTAGTGATTTTTTTTTAATTACAAAATACACAAATACAAAAATTACCGCGAAGAGCATTCGGTACCAAACTAACGGAATGGCATCAATACTTATTAAAGCACCTAAAATTGCGGTAAATCCCCAAATAAATACCAAGAAATGGAGATGCAGGTAGTTTTTAAGCTCAGTTTTTAGCATTCCTAAGGTATAAATATATTGCCAGGGTTCCAAATGCAATATTTGGCAGCCAAACTACAAAGAGTGAATTTGTGTCGGCTCCAGCACCCAACACTTCAGCAATTTTCAGTAAAAACACATAGACAAACATAAGAGAAATCCCAATGGCTAAATTTACGCCCATACCGCCTCTGCGTTTTTTTGAGGCCAGTGAAACTGCCAAAAATGTTAAGATATAGGAGGAAATAGGCAAACTGGTTCGCTTATAAAGTTCAACCAAATAAACATTTAAATTGCTGACGCCTCTTTCTTTAGAAGTATTGATGAATTCATTTAATTTAACAGAATTCATTTCTTTGGCCATATAATCAACATAAATTAAGTCATTGGCTGTAAAACTAAATGCGGTGTCTAATTTTGAACCTGATTCTATAATGTCCCGATCATTTAAAATGAATCTTTTTTTATAGTTGATTAATTTAAAAGTGCTGTCATTTTCATTCCAGCGGATATTATCAGCCATCAATTTATATTTCAGTTTTGTGCCTTCAAACTTTTCATAAGAAAAATTATAACCAACTTTAGCGTCAACCGTATAGCTTTTTAAAAAAACATAATCATTCGGTCCCAGTTGTAAGTTAATATTGTTTAAATAGTTAGTGTTTAGCTGTTTTTTCTGTAAATAAGTTCTGTTAAATTCTTCAAATGTTTTATTGCTGTTAGGCACCACAAAATGATTCATAATTAAAGCAGTTGAAGTGACTATGGTAGCGCCGATAAAATAGGGTTTTAAAAACCGCGTAAAAGATATTTTAGCTGAATGGATTGCAATAATTTCTGTATTTTCCGCAAGTTTTGAAGTGAAAAATATGACTGCAATAAACAATGCCAAAGGCAAAAATGTATTGCCGTAAATGATGATAAAGTTTAAGTAATAATCTTTAAGAATTGTTCCCAGTGATAAATCTGCATGTCGTAAAAATTTATCGACTTTCTCAGACACATCAATAGCAATAGCAATGGGGATTAACAAAGCCAATACCAATATTAATGAACTAAAATATTTTTTTAATATGTATTTGTCGAGTATTCTCAAATTAAGAAATTAATTATACTAATGGTAAAAAAATAACTTTGATCATTTACATTCTGTTGTCCATTTGTTTTACCATCCTGTTTTTCCAAGGCGTAAAATCTCCGGCTAATATATGCTTTCTTGCTTCACGAACCAACCACAAATAAAACCCTAAATTATGAATGGAAGCTATTTGTTTGCCAAGCAATTCTTTTGAAATAAATAAATGGCGCAAATACGCTTTTGAATACAATTTGTCAACAAAAGTGATGTCCATATCATCAATGGGAGAAAAATCATTTTCCCATTTTTTATTTTTAATGTTTATGGTGCCGTTTGCCGTAAATAACATGCCGTTACGTGCATTTCGGGTTGGCATGACGCAATCGAACATATCAATTCCCAGGGCAATATTTTCCAGAATGTTAGCAGGCGTGCCAACGCCCATTAAATATCGAGGTTTGTCTTCCGGTAAAATTGCAGTCACAATTTCAGTCATTTCATACATTTCATCCGCGGGTTCCCCAACTGAAAGTCCGCCAATAGCATTTCCTTCAGCACCAACGGAAGCAATAAATTCGGCAGATTGTTTTCTTAAATCTTTATAGGTACTTCCTTGTACGATAGGGAAAAAAGCCTGACTGTAACCATACTTAAAAGGTGTTTTTTCTAAGTGTGTGATGCAACGATTTAACCAACGATGTGTCATGTGCATAGATCGTTTTGCATAACCGTAGTCGCAAGGATATGGCGTGCATTCATCAAATGCCATAATAATATCAGCACCAATGGTGCGCTGAATTTCCATCACATTTTCAGGAGTGAATGTATGATAAGAACCATCGATGTGGCTTTTAAATTTCACGCCTTCTTCTTTAATTTTTCGACTGTCTGACAGGGAATATACCTGATAACCGCCGCTATCCGTTAAAATATTCCGATCCCAATTCATAAATTTATGCAAACCGCCGGCTTGCTCTAAAATGGTTGTTTGCGGACGTAAATATAAATGGTAGGTATTTCCTAGAATGATATCTGGATTTATTTCGTCTTTTAATTCGCTTTGATGCACGCCTTTTACGGAACCTACGGTTCCAACGGGCATAAAAATAGGCGTTTCAATTTCTCCATGATCAGTGGTAATTACTCCAGCTCTTGCCTTGCTTTGAGGGTCTGTTGTTTTTAATTCAAATTGCATAGTCGGCAAAGATACTGATTAGAATTAAAGTTGAAAGTTAAAAGTTTAAAAGTTTAAAAGTTTAAAGTTAAAAGTTCAGTCAGTAAATAGCGAATTGCGAAAAGCCAATAGGCAATAGGGAATAGTGTATGTCCCTGATATAGGTTGACCACAAAAGTCAATTATTACTATTTTTGATAACTAAAAATTAATAGAAACCGGTCAACACCAATCAGGGAAGTTCACATCATCCTGTTTTTGCATAATAATTGATTTTTTGTATTGATTATCGTTAAATGTAATTTACACAACAATGTCACTGTAAAATCGTCAAAAATCAATTTTATGACGGGACACAACAGTAGGCTTAATGGGGGCTCAAGGGAGGATAAAGGGAGGATACTCCGTACATACTCCGTACATAGTCCGTACATAGTGTTATAGTGACCATAACACTCGGGCTAAAATTGATCAAAAAAAATGAGTCAAAAAACAGGACTTTTGGCTTCAATAATTTAAAAAAACACCAAAAAAACAAGCAGTTTGAAATTCAAGGAACCTCTTTCGGTAATTCCAATTAAAAACAGAGAGAAATAACCATCATTTTATTTTTTTAAACTTCAAATGCTATGATGCCAATCTAAAGGAGAGGGGCAAGGGGTGTATAAAAAATTAATAAAACTGGTCAACACCTATCAGGGAAGTTCA
>JAGXIN010000138.1 GCA_024635575.1 Flavobacteriia bacterium | reverse complement strand
TTTAAAAAAGTATTGCTGAAGGTAGGCAAACTGCTGTAGCCGACCATCAGGGCAATTTCGCCGATGGTATGTTTCTTTTCAAGCACATATTCCAATGCTTTAAACATTCTAAGCAAAGTGTAATAATGAATAAAAGTCATTTTTACATCACTTTTAAAAACTTGACGATGTATTCTGAAGTATTGCAAGACAGTACTTTTGAATTGTTTGACGCAGGAAAAATGGTATTTGCTTCAGCTTCATCCATCACTGTTTCGGAGGAATGTTATAAAAAACTCATTGGAAATTTTAAAGATTATAAAAACAAGATTGTGTTAAGACCACAAAACATCAGCAATGCAGCTGAAGTAATTAGAAGACTGGGCATTATTGCTATAAACACCGCCATTGAGTTTGATATTTATGGGAATGTGAATTCCACCCATTTGGGAGGAACGCATATGATGAACGGGATTGGAGGCTTAGGAGATTTTGCCAGAAGTACTTATTTAAGCATTTTTGTTTGTCCGTCGGCATCAAAAAATAATACCATTTCTCTTGTGGTTCCTATGGTATCACACCATGACCAAACAGAACATGACGTTGATATATTGGTTACAGAACAAGGACTGGCCGATTTAAGAGGTTTGGCACCAAAAGAACGCGCACAAGTAATTATTGACAATTGCATGCATCCCGATTACAAAGAGCAGATGCAGGATTATGTTGAAGAAGCCCTAAAACGTGGAGGTCAAACGCCACATGTGATGGAAAAAGCATTTAGCTGGCATCTCGATTTAAAAACTCAAGGCACCATGAAAAAATTGGTTGAAGCATTATTATAATTTGGTTAATTATCTTTAAGAGCTCCTTTTTAAGGGGCTTTTTTAGTTTAAAATAATTAGAATCATCAAAGGAAAACCATGTGAACACTCAGAAATTCTAAATCAAAATTTTTTCAAGTCCAAACCCAAAATATTTTATTTAAAAATCACTTTTATCTTATAATTTTTAAAAATAATTTAGGTCGAAAAAAATTATTTTAGGAGCTGAAATTTCTATTTATTTCGAAACTATGATAAATGTTAGCTTTCCTTTAAGCCAATTGTGCTTAACTTTGTAGCTTAAGTTTTTATTAAAATATATAAAATTATGAGCGATTCTAAAAAAAAGAGCGAAGCATTATTATATCACCAATATCCGAGTCCGGGAAAAATTCAAGTAGTTCCAACAAAAAAACATGCAACACAGCGCGATTTATCGCTGGCGTATTCACCAGGCGTGGCTGAACCATGTTTGGCCATCGAAAAAAATCCGGATGACGTATATAAATATACCGCAAAAGGAAATTTAGTGGCCGTTATTTCTAATGGAACTGCAGTTTTAGGATTGGGAGACATTGGAGCTATGGCAGGAAAACCGGTAATGGAAGGTAAAGGCTTACTTTTTAAAATATTCGCAGATATTGATGTTTTTGATATAGAAGTGGATACACACGATGTTGAAAAATTTATTGAAACAGTAAAAAATATTGCGGTCACTTTTGGAGGAATTAATCTGGAAGACATAAAAGCACCAGAAGCTTTTGAAATAGAACGCAGGTTAAAAGAAGAATTGGACATTCCTGTAATGCATGATGACCAACATGGTACGGCAATCATTTCAGCGGCAGCATTAAAAAATGCAGTTGAAATAACAGGGAAAAAACTTTCAGAAATAAAAATTGTGGTGAGCGGAGCTGGCGCTGCAGCCATTTCATGTTCAAGATTGTATTTGGCAATTGGCGCTTCAAGAGAAAATTTGGTAATGTGTGACAGTAAAGGAGTCATTAGAAAAGATGCTCCAAATTTAAATGCCCAAAAAGCTGAATTCGCCACCGACAAGGATTTACATACTTTAGAAGAAGCTATGGTTGGCTGCGATGTTTTTATCGGACTTTCTAAAGGAAACCTTGTTAGCCCAGAAATGTTAATGACGATGGCTAAAGACCCAATTGTTTTTGCGATGGCAAATCCTGACCCTGAAATTGAATACAATTTGGCCGTAGCTACAAGAAAAGACATTATTATGGCCACGGGGCGTTCAGATTACCCAAACCAAGTGAACAATGTACTTGGATTTCCATATATTTTTAGAGGCGCTTTAGATGTTAGAGCCACTAAAATTAATGAAGAAATGAAATTAGCGGCAGTTCATGCCTTGGCAAATTTGGCCAAAGAAACAGTTCCGGAGCACTTAAATATTATGTACGGAGAAACCAATATTAAATTTGGTAAAGAGTACATTATCCCTAAACCCTTTGACCACAGGCTAATTACTGAAGTTCCGCCGGCTGTTGCTAAAGCTGCAATGGAATCAGGCGTTGCAAAAGAACCAATTAGAGATTGGGAAGCCTACAAAGAAACGTTAGCTGAAAGATTGGGAACTGGAAGCAAGTTAATGCGTATGTTGATGAATCGCGCAAAATCTGATCCAAAAACCATAATTTTAGCCGAAGCCGATCATTTAGACGTGTTAAAAGCTGCGCAAATTATTCATGAGGAAGGTATTGGAACACCGATTTTACTGGGTGACAAAAAAATCATTGAAGAATTGATGAAGGAAATAAATTTCTCTGCAGATGTGCAAATTTTTGATCCTAAAAGTGATGAAGAAGAAGATCGTAGAAATAGATATGCTCAAGTATATTGGGAAAAAAGAAAACGCAATGGCGTAACGCTATTAACAGCTCAAAAACTCATGCGTGAGCGCAATTACTTTGCGGCGATGATGCTAAATGATGGTGAAGGGGATTCTTTAATCACTGGTTATTCAAGAGCTTATCCAACAGTAGTGAAGCCTATGATTGAGTTAATAGGAAAAGAAAAAGGTGTAAAGAGAATTGCGGCAGCAAATATCATGTTAACCAAAAGAGGTCCTATTTTCTTTTCAGACACCGCCATAAATATAGAACCGACGGCTGAAGAATTGGCAGATATTTGCTATATGACCGCCTTGTCAATGAAAATGTTCGGATTGGAGCCAAATTTAGCTATGTTGTCATTTTCAAACTTTGGATCTTCAAATTCTCCATTGGCAGAAAGAGTTTCACAGGCTGTTGCAATTATGCACAAAAAACATCCTGATATTAATGTGGATGGAGAAATACAGGCCGACTTTGCATTGAATCCTAAGTTATTAAAAGAAAAATTTCCTTTTTCCAAGTTAAACGACAAAAAAGTGAACGGTTTGATATTTCCAACTTTAGATGCAGCAAATATTGGCTATAAACTAATGAAAGAATTTGATCAAATGGTTTCTATCGGACCTATTATTATGGGACTTCAAAAACCGGTTCACATTCTTCAGCTTGGTGCAAGCGTTGATGAGATTGTAAATATGTCATGTGTAGCGATTGTGCATGCGCAGGAAAAAAAGTAATAGTAAATAATATTTTAGTACATTTGGAAGTCAATAGAGAAATGAAATATGATAACGCACATAAGAGGGAAGTTAGTTGAAAAAAATCCAACATTTGCCATAATAGAGGCAAATGGAATAGGCTATTGGCTAAACATCTCTCTTAATACATATTCTCAACTCCCAGATAACGAATTTGTAATTTTGTATACGCATCTTTCTATCAAGGAAGATGCGCATACTTTATATGGGTTTATCAACAAAACTGAACGTGAAATATTCAGATTGCTTATTTCAGTTTCCGGGGTTGGGCCAAGTATTGCACGCACCATGTTATCATCCATGACCACAGATGAAATTCAACAAGCCATTGCTTCAAATAATGTTGGGGTTATTCAATCCGTAAAAGGAATCGGCGTTAAAACTGCACAACGCGTATTGGTCGATTTGAGAGACAAAATTTCTAAAACCTATGCCGTTGATGAAGTTTATGTCAGCCTAAGCAATACGATTAAAAATGAAGCGTTATCAGCTTTAGAAGTCTTAGGATTTAATAAAAAACAGGCTGAAAAAGTAGTTGATAAAATACTGCTTGAGGATAATACAGTAAGTGTTGAAGTTTTAATAAAAAACGCATTGAAAAATTTATAAAAATTGAAAAACGCGCGATATATACTTAAAACATATATTTTATTTTTTTTCTTTTGGTTTTTTCTTTCAACAGTTAGAGCTCAGACACCGCCTATACTTATTCCAAATGACACTACGAATGTTGAAAAAGAAACAGATACCCTAAAATTAAAATACCCGTTTAAAAGTTATCAGGAAGGAAGTTTGTTCTTAACTGACCCAAAGCAATCGGAAATTATTTATGATACCGAATTGGGGAAATATATGGTTGTTGAAAAAATTGGCGATTATTATGTGCAGTATCCAATTTTTATGACGCAGGAAGAGTATAAACAATACCAGCTAAAAAAGGATATGCTCTCCTATTATAAAAACAAAATTAGTGCAACCAACAGCAAAAAAGCAGGAAGCGCAGATGCCCAAAAAAATTTATTGCCTACCTATTACGTAAAGTCTGATTTTTTTCAATCTGTTTTCGGAGGTAATACCATTGAAGTAAATCCACAGGGATCTGTATTGGTGAAATTGGGAATGTTGTATCAAAAAGTTGACAATCCGCAATTGTCTGAACGCAACAGAAAAAGTTTTACATTCGATTTTAATCAGGAAATTAGTGCCAGTATTTTAGCCAAAGTTGGAACCAAGTTGAAAGTTAGCGCGCAATATGACACACAATCAACTTTTAATTTCCAAAATCAGATAAAGTTGGAATATACACCAACGGAAGATGACATACTTCAAAAAATAGAAGTAGGAAATGTAAGCATGCCCCTGAAAAATTCCTTAATTGTTGGTGCCCAAAGCTTATTTGGGGTTAAAACACAATTGCAATTTGGGAAAACAACCGTTACCGGCGTTTTTGCCGAGCAAAAATCACAAACAAAAACTGTGGCTGCGCAGGGAGGTTCAACCATTCAGGAATTTGAGTTGCAGGCAACGGATTACGATGAAAATCGTCACTTCTTTCTGTCCCAGTATTTTAGGGATCATTACAATACTGCGTTAAAAGATTTTCCGTTAATCAACAGCGCAATAAATATCACAAAAGTTGAAGTTTGGGTGACCAACAGAAATGCCACAACTATTGATATCAGAAATATTGTGGCCCTTGCGGACATTGGTGAAGGCGACCCTACAAATATTGGACCGGCAAACGTCACCCCTGTTCCCGGTGCCTTTTTTCCTTCAAACAATGCAAATGACATTTCATCCATACTAACAACCACAAATCCGGTTCGTAATATTTCAACAGTCAGCAATGGCTTGTCTCCATTTGCCATGCAACAAGGCCGGGATTATTCAGTATTGGAAAATGCCATAAAACTTCGTCCTGACGAATTTAGGGTGCATTCACAGCTGGGATATATTTCATTAAACCGAAGGCTGGTGGATTCTGATGTGCTTGCAGTGGCTTTTGAATATACAATTAGTGGGGATCCCCAAATATATAAGGTGGGTGAATTTACCAGTGATGGTATTATAGCACCTGAAAATATTGTGGTAAAATTATTGCGAAGTGAAATCATAAGCACCGATATTCCGCTGTGGGACTTGATGATGAAAAATATTTATTCCTTGCAAACTTTTAGAATGCAGCGCGATGGTTTTCGCTTGGAATTGCTGTATGCGGATGATGCAACCGGCGTGCCAATAAATGTGTTGCAAAATGCTCAAACACCAGGGGTTTCAGACAAAACGCTATTAAATTTACTAGACGTGGACAGGCTGGACCAAAGTCAGTTTTACACTCCGGAAGGCGACGGTTATTTTGATTATGTGGAAGGTGTTACAGTAAATTCAGAAAAAGGTTACATTGTTTTTCCCAATGTTGAACCTTTCGGGAAAGATTTACAGTCGAAATTGACCAATAGTGCAGATGAAACTTATATTTTTGATGAACTTTACCGAATTACGCAATCAGAAGCAAAAAATAATTTTCAGCAAAAAGACAAGTACTTAATAAAAGGATATCACAAATCTGAAAGCGCCAACGGCATTCCATTAGGGGCATTTAATGTGGCGCAAGGTTCTGTTAGGGTGACTTCCGGCGGAAGGGAATTGGTAGAAGGAATTGATTATGTGGTGGATTATCAAATGGGAAGGGTTCAAATTATCAACCCAAGTTTAGAAGCCTCCAATGCACCAATTGAAGTTTCTGTTGAAAACAATGCCACCTTCAATTTACAGACAAAAAGTTTTTTGGGCGTTGATATAGAACATAAATTTTCTGATGAATTTATTGCAGGTGTTACCATTTTAAATTTAAATGAAAAGCCAATAACACAAAAAGCACTATTTGGACAAGAGCCAATTAACAATACTATTTTTGGAATAAACGCAAGTTATGGAACAGAAGTTCCGAAATTTACAAAATGGGTAAATAAACTGCCAAATGTAGATACAGATGTTCCTTCGAATTTCTCCATTCGAGGAGATTTAGCTTATTTAATTCCGGGCTCTCCAAAAAGAATTGAGCAAGAAGGCCAGGCTACTTCTTATGTTGATGATTTTGAAGGCTCGCAAATTCCTGTAGAAATAAAAACAATTCAGCAATGGTATATGGCAAGTACACCACAATACCAAACACAGTTTGATTTGGGAGGAAATACTACCGGCCTGTCATACGGATACAAAAGAGCCAGATTGGCCTGGTATATCATTGATCCACTTTTTTATGGAGGCTCATCATTGCAACCTGGAAATATTGACAACACAGAGCTTTCTCGTGCTGAGACCAGAAGAATTAGGTATGAAGAATTGTTTCCGGAACAAGATTTGGATTTAACGCAGTCAACCGTTGTAAGAACCTTGGATTTAGCCTACTATCCAAATGAAAGGGGAAGTTACAATTACGACACTTCCGATATTGGGCCTGATGGAAAATTCACCAATCCGGAAGACCGTTGGGCTGGGATTACGAGGCCGTTGACTACAACCAACTTTGAACAATCTAATGTTGAATATATCCAATTTTGGCTGATGGATCCATATGACCATTATTCCATTACAAATGCAGAAGGATTGCCGGCAGGAGTTAATCCGAATGATCCTGTAAACCAAGTTGGGGAAGTGTATTTTAACCTTGGAAATGTTTCAGAAGATATTTTAAAAGACGGCAGGAAAATGTATGAAAACGGATTGCCTGAAAATCCGTTGAACACCAGCAATACAGAACCTACTGTTTGGGGTAAAATTCCAACCAACCAATCTTTATTGTATGCGTTTAGTGATAAAGATAATGAACGTTTAAGTCAGGATATTGGTTTTGACGGATTGAACGATGATGAAGAAACCCAATTGTTCGGAACTGCTTTTGGTCCCGATCCTGCGAATGACAATTATTCCTATTTCAGAAGCACAGAATACGATTCCAATAATGCCTCTATTTTAACGCGCTATAAAAAGTATAACAATACGCAGGGAAATTCACCAACCAATAACTTATCAACCGAAAGTTATCCGACTTCAGCAACGACCTATCCAGATGTTGAAGATATCAATAAAGATCAAACCATGAACACGGTGGAAAGCTATTATCAATACAAAGTTTCTTTAAATAAAAACGATTTGGTAATAGGTCAAAACAATATTGTTGATGAAAAAATAGTGACAGTTGAACTTGAAGATGGCAGCAAGAAAGATTTCAGATGGTTACAATTCAGGATTCAGGTTGGCAGCCCTGATGAGGTTGTGAACAATATTACCGGATTTAATTCCATTCGTTTTATGCGAATATTTTTGACCAAATTTAAAATGCCGGTTGTTTTACGTTTTGGAGAGCTGCAATTGGTTCGCGGCGATTGGAGACGTTACACAAAAACATTGGATGACGTTATTGTTCCTCCGCAAGATTTAACAAATGCCCAATTGCAAAACTTTCAGGTGGGCGTTGTTAATATTCAGGAAAACGAAAGCAGAAGTCCCATACCTTATGTATTGCCTCCAGGAATTGACCGTGAAATTTTAAGGGGAACCACCACGTTGCAAAAACAAAATGAGCAATCATTATCTTTAAAAGTCACCGATCTTGAACCTGAAGAAACAAGGGCAATATTCAAAAATGTAAAGGTAGATTTAAGAATGTACAAACATTTGAAATTGTTTTTACATACAGAAGGAATTCAAACAAAATCGCAGGTTCAGAACAATGAATTAATGGCCATTATCAGAATAGGAAGTGATTTAAACGACAACTATTATCAGTTGGAAAAATTATTGACGGTATCTGATTACGGCGCAACAACACCGCTCGAAATTTGGCCTGAAGAAAATAATTTAAATGCTTTTTTGGAATATCTGGGAAAACTTAAATTGTTGAGATTTAAAGATGGAGTTGCACCAAATGTTTTGTACCCGGCAGTAAATATGCCTTCGCCCATTGAAGGATTGGAAGGTTATGAGATTCGGGTGAAAGGAAATCCAAATTTGGCGAATATTAAGACCATTATGCTCGGGGTAAAAAATGTGTCAAACACCAATCAAAGTGCTGAAATTTGGTATAATGAAATGCGGGTTTCAGAGTTTGATAATAAAGGAGGCTGGGCAGCAGTGGTAAGCGCCGACGCAAATTTTGCTGATTTTGCAGATGTTTCTGTAACCGGAAGAATGGAAACGCAAGGTTTTGGAGGTATTGAACAACGCGTAAATGAACGCAGTCAACAAGACACTAAATTGTATGATGTGGTCACCAATGTGAATTTTGGAAAGTTATTACCGAAAGACTGGGGCATAAAATTACCTTTCAATTACAGCATTTCCGAAGAGTTTAAAGATCCAAAATATGACCCGCAATATCAGGACGTATTGTTTGAAGACGCGGAAGATATCAATCCAAACAGCAGTAGTGCAAGAGATTATACCAAACGAAGAAGCATCAGTTTGATAAATGTAAGAAAAGAATTCAATCCAAATTCAGAAAATAAAAAACATTTTTATAGTGTTGAAAATTTATCGGTTTCCGCTGCATATAACGATACTTACCATAAAGATTACAATGTTGAAAAATTTAGTGATCAAAATGTGAGGACATCGGCCAACTATAATTATAGTTTCCAGGAACTTACTTTAGAACCTTTTAAAAACGTGGGAGCACTTGATGGTAAATATTTGAAATTAATTAAGGATATTAATTTGAATTTATTGCCTTCGACAATCTCTGTAAATTCAAATATTATCAGGCGGTATAATGAACAATTGTCAAGAAGTTTGATTGAAGGATTGCCTGAATTGCCAGTTCTGAAACAGCGTCATTTTATGTTTGATTGGGATTATGGAATTGGATACAACTTAACAAAATCGTTGCAGTTTAACTTTAGGGCGGCCAATAATTATATTTATGACTCCTTTAGCCCAACTGATGACATAAAATTATTTGACAATTTCTTCACCATTGGAAGACCCGATCATTACCACCAATCATTAAACGGAACCTATAAAATTCCTTTAAATAAAATTCCGTTCTTGGATTTTGTGAATGCAGATTATGCTTATACAGCCGATTTTGACTGGCAGGCTTCTTCACAATCTTATATTGATAAAGTTGGAAATGTAATTCAAAATGCAAATACACAGACCTTTGGGGCAGATATAGATTTTGGTAAATTTTACAAAACTATTGGAATTGACAAGCTTTTAACCAAAAAGAAATCCAAGGAAACAACTGAAGATCCAAAAGAGTCCGGAACAACTCAAAGTACTTCGGCTAAAAAAAATAAATCTGTTGGCGCTGAAATTGGACAAACTTTTTATAATGTGTTAACTTCAGTTAAAAAAGCACGTATTAATTATTCTGAAAATAATGGAACCTATTTACCGGGTTATGTTCCTCAAATCGGATTTTTGGGGCGAGACAATTACAGCGGAAGTCTTGCGCCAACATTTGGATTTGTGTTTGGAAGTCAGATTGATATTAGACAAAGAGCAGTTGAAAATGGTTGGTTATTGTCAAGAGATGTCAATGATCCTTATTTTAACAAAACATATAGTCAAACGCATTTAAATAAATTGGATGCCACCATTATTGTTGAACCTTCTCAAAATTTAGACATAGAATTTAGAGGAAGTAAAACCTACACAAAAAATACGACACAACAATTGGATGTAGTCAACAACATATTAAGTACAAATTCGCCTGTTACCCAATATGGAAATTTCAGCATAAGCCATAATATGTTAAAAACATCATTTAATAACAGTGACACTACTTTTGAAGAATTTAAAAACAACAGGGCAATTATTGCGCAACGTTTTGCCTCAAATACTGGCCAACCAATAAGTGGTTTTGGAGAAACAAGCGAACAGGTTATGTTGCCTGCATTTTTAGCTGCCTATTCCGGTAAAGATGCGGCTTCAGTAAATTTAGGCGCTTTTAGGGAAGTACCTATTCCAAGTTGGAGATTAACCTACAAAGGATTGATGAAGATAGGCTGGTTTAAAGAAAATTTCAGAAGTTTTTTGGTTACGCACAGTTATAATTCGCTATACTCTATTACAAGTTTCAGCAATAATTTAGCATATGATAAAGACAATCCATACGCAGAAAAAGATATTGCAGGAAATTACATTAACAAAACCATATTCACCAATGTCAATTTACTGGAAGAATTTTCTCCACTAATAAAAGTTGATGTGAAAATGAATAATTCCGTATCTTTCAGCGGTCGAATTAATAAAGACAGAGGACTTACTTTAAACTTCAATAACAACACAATTACCCAAATAAAAGGGATAGAATATGTGGTTGGATTGGGATACAGAATTAAAGATTTGGCCATGAGATTTAGATTTGGAGGTGAATTGACAAAACTAAAAGGAGATTTAGATTTAAGGGCAGACATATCGTTGAGAGACAATGAAACAATTATTAGGGCAATAGATAAAGACAACGATCAAGTAACCGGAGGGCAACGTTTATTGTCCCTTAAATTCTTTGCAGATTACGCGGTAAGCAAAAACTTAACAACCTCGTTTTACTTTGACCAAAGTTCTTCTCAATACGCAATATCAACGACTTTCCCAAGACAATCTGTGAGTTCGGGGTTAAGTGTAAGGTATATATTTGGAAATTAAACAATAAATTAAATAAATTAAAACAATGAATATTCCAGCAAATTTAAAATACACTAAAGACCACGAATGGGTTAAAATTGAAGGTGACATCGCGACAATCGGCATTACATATTTCGCACAAAGCGAATTGGGTGATATCGTTTATGTTGATGTTGATACTTTAAATGAAACTATAGAAAAAGAAGAAGTTTTTGGTTCAGTTGAAGCCGTAAAAACTGTTTCAGATTTATTTATGCCTATAACAGGTGAAATAATTGAAATTAATGAAGCACTGGCAGATGAGCCGGAAAAAGTGAATACAGATCCTTACGGAGAAGGATGGATGGTTAAAATTTCAATTTCCGATGCCTCTCAAATCGAAGAATTATTATCGGCAGAAGCATATAGAGAATTGATTGGTGCGTAATTACTTTTTTTATGTTTCCCTACTTATAACAACTGCAATTACAGTTGGAAGTTTAATTTCTCTTAAAAATGGTTTAGGAATAGGCGTGCAGGTTTCAGATAAAATTTTGCACGCTTCTGGCTATTGTCTTTTAACAATTAGTTGGTTATTAACGTTTAGACCAAAAACATTTTTGTGGAAATCAATTATTTTAGTAACATCAACAGTTTTTATTTATGGCATAATTATTGAGATTTTGCAAGGTGTATTTACCTATAACAGGCAAGCAGACATTTATGATGTTTTTGCGAATTTATCAGGTATTACAATTGCAACACTATTTTTTGCTTTTGTTTTTAAAAAAAATGACATGAAATAGACATAAGGAAACATGACATAAAAAGTGATGAAATATGCGAAACAAGGTTCGGCGACACTAAATCAAAATAATAAATAGTCGCCAATTACATATGACTTATGGAAAAAACAATAAAAATTAAATATGAATTAAAAAATATACTTGTATAATATATTTTAATTATTAAATTAGCAACCTATAAAAATTTTACAGATGCAAGTCAAAAAGAATCCAAAAGCGAATTTAGAGACCTACACCAAATTGTTTATGCTGTTAGGTTTGGCATTATCACTTTTAGTAGTGTATTTAGCCATTGAAAAGAAGACGTATGATAGAGTTATCGCAGAACTTGGTCCGTCAAATTATAATATGGAGGACGAAGAGCAAACTATAGAAATAGAACAGGTAAAACCACCTGAGCCAAAAACTCCGCCGCCACCAGCACCAGATAAGATTGAAATTGTTGAAGATGAGGCTGTAGTTGAGGAAACTATTATTAAATCTACTGAGAGCAATGAAGATGAGGCTATAGTTGTTAAGAAAATCGTTGAAGTAAATTTGGATGAAGAAATTATGGAAGATGTTCCTTTTGCCATTATTGAAGATGTGCCAATTTACCCAGGATGTAAAGGATCAAAAGCAGAATTAAAAGAATGCCTGCAAGATGCAATCGCGAACCATGTGAACCGTAAATTTAACGCAGACTTGGCATCGGATTTAGGATTAACGCCAGGTGTTAAAAAAATATTCGTGATGTTTAAAATTGACAGAACAGGAAATATTACAGACGTGCAAGCAAGAGCACCTCACAAAAGGTTAGAAGCGGAAGCCGTTAGAGTTGTAGAATCATTGCCTAAAATGATTCCAGGGAAACAACGTGGTCGCGCAGTTGGTGTAAAATACAGTTTGCCCATTGCATTTAAAGTCGAATAAAAAATTCTTTAATTTATAATAGAAATACTGCCTTATTTATCGGCAGTATTTTTTTTGTGTCATTTTCTAAAGTTGAATTGAAGATAAAAAATCAGGAGATTGTTGGGACATATTTTTTTAAAGTGGCCTGACCTAAAGTTTTTTCAAGTTTTTGCCCAAGATTACGATCTAATATAAAAATCGGTAAATTTGCACTAAATAAACAATAGATGGAATTTAACAACATTCGTTTAAGAAAAGGATATGCCAAAATAAAACTCAAAAAGATAAACACAAATCATTTTGAAGTTAAAGTGAAATTAAACAATGTAAAAGGCCGATTTATATTAGATACAGGAGCTTCAAATTCTTGCATCGACTTAAATTTAGCCGAAAAATTTAAATTAGAAGTGAAAGATTCTGAGACAAAGGCTGCCGGTGCTGGCGCTGTTGGTATGGAAACAAGAATTTCTTCTAAAAACAGCATTGAAATTAAACAATGGAAATATCAAAATTTTACTGTGGTATTGCTCGATTTAACCCACGTTAACACTGCGCTGACAGAACATCATGCCGAAGCTATCGACGGTATTATTGGCGCAGATATATTAGAAAAAGGAAACGCCATAATTAACTACGAAAAGAAGTGTTTGTATCTAAAAAAGTTGGTGTATAAGTTTTAGTTTTTCTTTGTATTTATTATCCACGTTAAGACACCCCCTATATAAAACATTTTCTGATTTAAGCCATTGGCAACAGATATATCTAGAATTATTTTGTCACTAAAATTGTAACCCCCGCCAATATTTAGGTTGTGAGACATTATACTTTTATTGTGGAAGTCTCCGAAATTTTCAGCGAAAAAACGAAGTTTTGAAGATGTTTGATAGGACAAATTTACAATGTAAAAACAGGATGATAAGTTGTTAGTTTCTTGAACATGGCCAATATTATAATTTAAAGATAAATTTTTAGAAATTTTATTTAAAAAATTTAGGGATACAATTTTCCCTAATTCATCAAGGCTAAATTTTTTGTCTGTTGGCAATATTGCTCTAATCATAATAGATGCCTCTGGTAATAATTTTTTTTCTTTCCAAAGGTTTAGGGAAAAGCCAATTTGAATGTCATCAAATTTATTTATTGAATGTATTAAGTAATCATTTTTCCATAATTTTTCTTTTATGATAGGAGTGTTTAATTGTAATTCAAAACCATTCAATAAACCGTATCGAAATAATATACTTGGGATGCTCCAAGAGTTCATTTTTTCTGAACCTTCATTTTGAATAGTATACAAGGACTCTAATTCTATTTGCAAAATATTTTTATCAATAGTGGCTGATGGTTCTGCAGTTTGTGCAATTAAATTGAATTTTAAAGTAATACATAGAATACAGCAGAATAAATATTTATTCATTTTGTTTCGGAGTGAAATTTAACGCAAAATTATTTTTAATTAGTCTAAATAAAAATGATTTTTATCATTAGAACATAAAAAAAACCCAAACTATTTAGTTTGGGTTTTTTTTATGTTTAGAAAGCATCTTAAATTTACAATTCCAATGCTTTTTTAGGATCATTGTCCATTAAAATTTCCAATGGATTTTCCAGCGCTTCTTTAACGGCGACCAAAAAACCTACAGATTCCCTTCCGTCAATAACCCTATGGTCATAAGACAAGGCTACAAACATAATTGGTCTTATAAGCACTTGGCCATTAACCGCAACAGGTCTTTCAACAATATTGTGCATTCCTAAAATTCCGCTTTGTGGTGGGTTTAAAATTGGTGTGGACAACATAGAACCAAAAACACCGCCGTTGGTGATGGTAAAAGTGCCGCCGGTCATTTCATCCACAGTTATTTGTCCGTCTCTTGCTCTTAAAGCCAGGCGTTTCACTTCATTTTCCACACCTCTAAAAGTCAGGTTTTCCGCATTTCTAATTACCGGAACCATCAAGCCTTTTGGGCCTGAAACTGCTATAGAAATATCCTGAAAATCATGAAAGATCTTATAATCGCCATCCAACATAGAATTGACATCCGGATAGAGTTTTAAGGCTCTTACAACGGCTAATGTAAAGAAACTCATAAATCCTAAGCCAACATCGTGTTTCGCCTTAAATTCCTCTTTGTATTCTGTTCTCAAGTCGAAAATAGGTTTCATATCCACTTCATTAAAAGTGGTGAGCATAGCAGTTTCATTTTTTACCGCAACCAAACGTTCAGCCACTTTTCTGCGAAGCATAGAAAGTTTTGCACGCTCAGTGCTTCGTGAACCCCCGGCAGGAGTTCCCATACTTGGCACTGCTTTTACAGCATCGTCTTTTGTGATTCGGCCATCTTTGCCTGATCCAGTAACTTCTGAAGAGGAAATCCCTTTTTCGGTCAGTATTTTTTTTGCTGCGGGAGAAGCTACACCACTTGCGTAAGTTTTCTCCACTGCACTTGAAGTGACGGCTTTTTCTGATGATTTTTCACTGCCAACTGAAGGCTGTTTACTGTCAACTGTTTTTTCACTGCCAACTGAAGACTGTTCACTGCCAACTGGTCTTTTACCATCTAAATCGATCAAGCAAACAACCGAACCAACAGTTACGGTATCACCTTCTTCTGCCTTCAACGTAATAATGCCGCTTTCTTCAGCTGGCAACTCAAGGGTTGCTTTATCAGAATCCACTTCTGCAACGGGCTGGTCTTTTTCAACAAAGTCACCATCTTTAACAAGCCATGCTGCAATTTCAACTTCTGTGATAGATTCTCCCGGAGAGGGAACTTTCATTTCTAAAATCATCTCTTTAATTTTTTATTTTTTTTTGCCTTAAATATATTCCAAAGAAAAGAATTTTAAGGTTATTTTATTGGTTAGTATCAAATACTTTATCAATTATACGTTGGTGTCTTCTTTTAAACCTAGCTGAAGAACCCGCTGCAGGAACTGCATGAAAGGATTGTGATGCCACTTCAAGATTTACCAGTCTGAAGCGTTGCAGCATAAAACTCCAAGCGCCCATGTTTTCAGGCTCTTCCTGTGCCCAAACGTATTTTTTAACATTCGGATAGCTGTCGATTACCTGTTGTAATTTTTCCAAATGCAACGGAAATAATTGTTCAATTCTCACTAAAGCCACATCATTTCTTTCCAAGGTGGTGCGCTCAGCCAATAAATCATAATAAAATTTACCAGTGCAAAAAACCAATTTAGTAACATTTTTTTTATCAATGCTATCGTCAATTACCTCCTGAAAACTTCCTGTAGAAAACTCATCCAATGAAGAAGTTGCGGCCGGAAGGCGAAGCAAACTTTTTGGCGTAAACACAATAAGCGGTTTTCTGTAATCGCGTTTCATTTGACGACGCAACAGATGGAAAAAATTTGCCGGCGTGGTGCAATCGGCCAAAATCATATTGTCTATGGCGCACAATTGCAGAAAACGTTCCATACGTGCCGAAGAATGCTCAGAACCTTGCCCTTCATAACCATGCGGCAATAAAATTACGATTCCGTTTTGCAATTTCCATTTATCTTCTGCGGCCGACATATATTGGTCGAATATAATCTGGGCTCCATTGCCGAAATCACCAAATTGCGCTTCCCAAATGGTTAATGTATTTGGATTTGCCATGGCGTAACCATAATCAAAACCAAGGACGCCATATTCAGACAATAAGGAATTGTAGATGTTCATTTTGCCCTGACCGTCACCAATCATGTTCAACAGATTGATGCGTTCTTCCGAAATTTCATCACGTAAAATGGCATGGCGGTGGCTAAAAGTTCCCCGTTCCACATCCTGACCGGAAATACGGATGTCAAATCCTTCTTGGAGCAAAGTTCCATAGGCCAATGTTTCTCCCATTCCCCAGTCTATTCTGTCATTTTCAAAAACCATATGATACCTGTCCAACAAAATTTTCTCAGCTTTGCGTAAAAATTTAATTCCTTTTGGAACAGTTGAGATTATTTTGGCAATGTCTTTCAGTTTAGATTTTGGGTAGGCAGTTTTTTCAGAAACCAACATCGCTTCTAAACCTCTTCTGGAGAAATCTTTCCAGGTTTCCTGCATAAACTCACTTACTTTAGAGGTTTCAACCTCTTTTGATTGCAGGTATTCCTCTTCCAATAAATCTTTAAATTCAGCAATTATTCTATTTAAATACGCATCATCGATAACCCCTTCTTCAATCAGTTTTTGCGCATAAATATCTCTCGGATTAGGGTGTTTTGAAATGGCTTTATATAATTTTGGCTGCGTAAAACGTGGCTCATCGCCTTCGTTATGGCCGTATTTTCTGTAACCAAGCAGGTCTATAAAAATATCTCTTTTAAATTGCATTCTAAAGTTAAGCGCAAATTCTATGGCATGTGTCACTGCCTCCACATCATCGGCGTTTACGTGTAAAACAGGTGACAAGGTTATTTTAGCAACATCCGTACAGTAGGTACTTGAGCGACCATCCAAATAATTTGTTGTAAATCCTATTTGGTTGTTCACCACAATATGAATGGTTCCGCCAGTTGAATAGCCAGCCAACTGACTCATTTGTATCACCTCATAAACAACGCCCTGTGCGGCAATTGCAGCATCGCCATGCACAATAATGGAAAGCAATTTTGAATTGTCGCCATTGTAATCACTATCTATTTTTGCACGAGAAATTCCTTGTGCCACTGGACCAACAGTTTCTAAATGTGAAGGATTTGGAACCAAATTCATAATAGGTTCCTTACCGGTTTTTAAGGTTTTTTTGGTGGTTAATCCCAAATGATATTTAACATCCCCATCAATATCTTCATCTTCAAAATCTTTCCCTTCAAATTCGCTGAATAAATCGCGAATAGGTTTTCTGAAAATATTTATGAGCGTATTTAAACGCCCTCTGTGCGCCATACCTAAAACAAATTCTTTAACATCGTAATTTTCTGCCGCCAAACGGATAACAGCGCCAATTGCAGGAATTAAAGTTTCCCCGCCTTCCAATGAAAAACGCTTTTGACCTACATATTTTGTTTGCAGAAAATTTTCAAAAGTGACCGCCTGATTTAATTTTTGCAGCACATATTTTTTAGTTTCGGGCGTATAGTCAGGATGGTTCGAATTTTTGTTTAGTTGCTTTTGAATCCATTTAATTTCTTCTGGATTTCGAATATACATGTATTCAACTCCAATAGATTCACAATAAATGGTTTCTAAATGTTTAACTATTTCACGCAGTGAAGCCTTTCCGGTGCCAATAATTTGACCGGCATCAAAAACAGTATCCAAATCTTTTTCAGACAGCCCAAAATTTTCGAGTGCCAGCGTTGGCATATATTTACGGCGTTCGCGAACCGGATTTGTTTTTGTAAAAAGATGGCCTCTTGTTCTATAGGCATTAATGAGGTCAATCACTTTAAATTCCTTTAATACATTTTCGGGAATCTCAAATACAGCTTCCTCACCATTCAGTGAATATTTTTCGTTGGCAAAGTCATATCCTTGAAAAAAACTTCTCCAACTGGGCTCTATTGTATCAGGATTTATCAAATACTGGTCATACAAATCGGCTATAAAACCAGTGTGAACCGTATTTAAAAATGAAAATTTATCCATAGCACTATTAGTAGTCAATGTTTTAATTAGTTGGGTAAAAATACAACTTTTAGCAAAACCACCATTTTAATTACGTTTATTTTGTAATTATTATATTTTCAGCAAAATTTAGGCAAACAGGTTAAAAATAGAGTTTTATATGTACTTTTTTGTGGAAAAAGGCATCAAACCATTAGAAAATATGCGAATTTTTAGTAACTGTTTTAAGCTGATTTACAATAAGTTGCTTTTAAATGAAAGCAAAGAATTTAAAAAGAAGAATTTTTTTTGATAATTTCTTGCAAAAAGAAGAAAACCTTGTATATTTGCACTCGCAAAAGCGAACAAATTCCTCCTTAGCTCAGTTGGTTAGAGCATCTGACTGTTAATCAGAGGGTCCTTAGTTCGAGCCTAAGAGGAGGAGCGCAAGTGCAGTAAGGCTTACAAGAAATTGTAAGCCTTTACTTTTTTAAACAGGTTAAACATAGGTCAAACAAATCATTATTTCCTTAAATTTGAGTTTAAAAAAGATTTGATAGAATGTTGAATACTATTTTTCATATTGACCAGAACAAGCCATTTAAATTTATTGAGGATTTAATTTTTTATAATTCAATAAATAGTGTATTAGACTTATTTTATACTCAGACAATTATTACTGAGAATTATAATCTTATTATAGAAAGAAATAAGGATTTTATTTTTGAAAGTTGGGTAGGAAAAAATGACACATCAGATTTAATTGATTATAACAAACATTTTAAATTAGTATTAAACTATATCACTAAAAAATCTTTTGAATGTTTAGAAAATTTGGAAGAATCTAATAAGAAAATATTTTTAAATGCTCAATTAAATCTTATGTTTTCCTGTATTAACAAGATTGAATCTGAGGAATTGAATGATTTTAAAGTTGTTATTCTAAATACACTTTTCACTATTGTATCTGATATTCAATTAAAATTTTCTCATTTAATTTCATACCATAAAGTCTTTATAAAAATCCAAGATAATTCAACCAACATAAATTCAATATTTCAACCAAAACCTGAAATAAAAATTAGTTTTTTTAAAGAATTACACACACTTCTAATTGAACTAGATTTAATAGATGATGTTGTTGTAGATGAAGATGTTTTTTTGGATGTCTTTACGTCTAATAGACCCCAAACAATTAGTGAAATTATTTTCATTAAGCCAAATCCAATTGTAGCATATTTTTTAAAAGAGATTGAACCATTCTTCAATAATTTAAATGGAGTTACTATAGAGAAGAGTAAATGCTTTTTGAACAAACAAAATAAACCTTTAAAGGCAACGGATTTATATACTGCTCTATCAAGAGGGAATGATAAAAATAAAGACTTCCTTAATAGAATAGACGCTAGAATCTCAAAGCTAAAAGAAACCTATTTAGGCTAACCTTACACTTTACCTTACACTTTTTCTTACACCATCATGACACTAATCAAATGATGGTTTTTTTCTGCACTTAATTTGCATCATAATTAATCAGGATGTGCACATCCATAATCTTTAAAAATTATGGAATTAGTCCAAAAAGAATTAGAACAAATTAAAAAGTTCATTGTAGAACAAAACATTTTAAGAAAAGAGATATTAACTCTTGAAGAAACTTGCTTGTATTTAGGACAATCTAAATCAAGTATTTATAAGCTAACAAGTAAAAGAGAAATACCTTTTTACTCTCCAGGGGGCAAAAAGTTGTACTTCAGAAGAAATGAAATTGATGCTTGGATTTTTAGTAGTAAAATAGCACCCTCAGATGAGATAGAATCAGAAGTAGAGAGCTATTTGAACAGAACTAATAAAATCTAAGATTATGATAGATTTTATTAAAATTCATTACAGAGATAAAAGTGATTTTGAATCTTTTGTATTAGAGGAGGGAAATTTTGAGAATGTTTATGGTCAAGTTGATGCTCATACAGGAGAAATAGGATACCCATATAAAACTAAGTTTGAAACTATGGATTATGTGGTCAGCCAGAAAACAGGTTGTATTAAAAATTCATTACATAAATTCTACAATAATGCTGTATATGGACAAGACCAGAACTTTAATGATTTCACATATTCAAATCTTTCACACAGCATTCATCATTTAATGAGAAAAATGGTTAATGTTTCTGAAACTAGAATAACCCATTTAGAATTTGGATTAAATATTTCTGTTCAAATTCCAGCTGAAGAAATAATCAGAAAGAATATTTTGATGCATAATTTAAAGGGATTTAATCATAATAGAAAATATTATGGTCAAGGAGAATTAAAACAATTTGACCACAATAATTATTTCATAAAAATTTATGATAAAGCAAAACAATACAGAAAGGAATTTAAGTTGAAGGGAAATATATTAAGATTGGAATTGAAAATTAATAAGTCAAGAGAATTTCATAAAGCTGGAATTTTTAATCTTATGGACTTGCTAGATAAGGTCAATTTAGAAAAACTCTTTTCCCTTTTTTTAGAAAGATTTGATGAGCTAATAATCATAGATGATGTTGAAAATTATAATCAATTTACCAATGAAGATGAAATTAGTTTTAAAGAATATATAAATCCAAGATACTGGGAGAATCTTTCTGAACAAAAAAAGTATCAGACAAGATTAAGAAAAAAGAGAGAGTTTGAAAGAATTCAATCTCAATACAATTTGAATCAAACAAAACAAGAATTAAGAGCTTTGACTATAGAAAAGTTCAACTACTTAATTAATAATTAGAAAGTGATATAATCCTTTCTTCTTATATGGGGATTTTATCACTTTTTCTAAATCAAAATCAAATGGCAACAATAAAAATATTACTCAGAAATAAACCTAATTCAGAAGGATTATATCCAATAGTTCTTAGAATTACAAAGGATAGAAAAATTAAAATAATCTCATTAGGATTGAATTGTAATCAAAAAGACTGGGATGAAAGGGATTCTCAGTTTAAAAAAAGCTTCCCAAACTATATTCAAAGGAATAGAGTGATTTTAAACCTTAAACAAAAAGCTTTAAAAATCATTGATGGGTTTAATCTAGAAGAAATTGACTTTACATTAAATCAATTTGAAGCAAAATTTAGAGGCAAAGAACAGAGTAAAATAACTGTATCAGAATTTTGGGTAGATAAGATAAATGACTTAAATCTGGCAGGAAGAACTGGAAATGCAAGAGCTCATAAAGATACTAAAACATCATTTTTTAAATTCTGTAAAAATCAAAAAATACTATTTAGGGAAATAACAGTTGAAGTTTTAGATAAGTATGAAACTCATTTAAGAGCTACTGGAAGTAATGATGGAGGGATAGGAGTTAGAATGAGAGAACTGAGAGCTGTATTTAATGATGCTATCAAAAAAGGGTTGGTAGATGAAAAATATTACCCATTTAAAATATATAAAGTAAGTAAGTTAAAAGGAAGAGGATTTAAAAAAGCTTTAACTAGAGCAGAAGTAAAAAAAATAGAGAATCTTAACGAAATTGAGACCCCTCATTTAATAGAAGCGAAGCATTTATTTGTATTCTCATATTACACCAGAGGAATGAACTTTTATGATATGATGAAATTAACCTGGGAGAATATAGATAATGACAAACTTACCTATACTCGTTCTAAAACAAAAGGAAGATTTACAGTAAAAATTTTAAAACCTGTTCAGGAGATACTTGATTATTATAAAGAGCTTAACCCTTTAACTAGTTATGTATTTCCAATACTCTTAAAAGAAGGGTTATCTCCTATGCAAATAGAGAATAGAAAAGCCAAAAAGATTAAAAGGTTTAATAGTGATTTAAAAAAGATTGCACAGATAGTAGGTATTGATAAGCCAATTACCAGCTATGTGGCAAGGCATAGCTTCGCCACCAACTTAAAAGAATTAGGAGTTTCAACAGATGTGATAAGCCAATCTATGGGACATCAAAATGTAAGTATCACAACTTCTTATTTAAAGGACTTTGACAATGGTATTATAGATGATGCCAATGAAAAACTACTTATGGAACCAATTCCCATCTATAACAATTCAAACATTATAAGGCTTGCAGTTTAGCAAGCCTTTTTCATTTTAATATTAACCATTAAACAATCATATTATGCAGTTAAAACAATCAGCAAGAAAAAATGCCAAGATTAAAATGGCATTACAAGCTCCATCAGGAGCAGGGAAATCTATGTCAGCTTTATTGTTGGCAAAAGGACTAACCAATGACAATTTTGCCAAAGTTGCAGTCATAGATACTGAAAATGGGAGTGCTAATTTGTATGCCCATTTAGGGAATTACAATGTCCTTTCAATGACACCACCTTTCACACCAGAAAAATACATAGAGGCAATAGATATTTGCCTAAAAGGTGGAATGGAAGTTATTATAGTTGACAGCATAAGCCACTGCTGGGATTACTTACTTGAGTACCACTCATCAATGCCAGGAAACAGTTTTACAAATTGGGGAAAAATAACACCAATGCAAAACAGTTTTATCAATAAGATATTACAATCTAATGCTCATTTTATAGCAACAATCAGAACAAAGCAAGATTATGTGTTGAACAATAAAAATGGTAAGATGGTTCCTGAAAAAGTAGGGTTAAAAGGCATACAAAGAAATGATGTTGATTACGAATTTACTTTGGTATTTGACATCAATATAAATCATCAAGCTGTTTGCTCAAAGGACAGAACAGGATTATTT
>JAGXIN010000026.1 GCA_024635575.1 Flavobacteriia bacterium | reverse complement strand
GGAAATGAATACATCGATTTGGTGTTGTCATATGGACCAATGATTTTGGGACACAGAAACAGTAAAGTTGAATCGGCCGTAAAAAAAGCGCTGACAAAAGGATATACTTTTGGGGCTTCTACAGCAGGAGAAATAAAACTTGCAAAAATTGTGTGTGATGCTTTTCCGGGAATGGATAAAGTGCGTTTTGTAAGCTCAGGAACGGAGGCTGTTTTTAGTGCCATTCGTTTGGCAAGGGCTTTTACAGGAAAAAATAAAATTATCAAATTTGCAGGCTGTTATCACGGGCACGCAGATGATATGCTGGTTGCTGCCGGATCTGGCGTGGCAACGTTAAGCATACCCGGAAGTAAAGGTGTTCCGGCAGAAGCCGTGGCAAATACATTAATTGCAGAATACAATAATATTGACAGTGTTGAGCAACATTTAGCCAAACACAACGATATCGCTGCAATAATTATAGAGCCGATAGCCGGCAATATGGGTGTTGTTAGACCTACACCTGAATTTATGGAAGAATTAAGAGATTTATCAAAAGCAAGCGGTGTCCTTTTAATCATGGATGAGGTAATGACCGGATTTCGTTCAAAGTTTGGCGGAGCTCAAGAATTGCTAGGTATTGAAGCGGATATTACTTGTTTGGGAAAAGTTGTTGGTGGAGGATTCCCTGTTGGTGCTTATGGAGCCAGAAATGAAATTATGAAAATGGTGTCGCCTTTGGGAGATGTATATCAGGCAGGAACTTTATCGGGTAATCCAATTGCTATGGCTTGCGGAATTGCAACTTTAAATGAATTAAAAAAACAAGATCCATATAAAGATTTTGAAAAAACAGCTTCTTTTTTAGAAAGGGCTTTATTGGATGCTGCTAAAGAAAACGGAATTGATTTGCAGGTAAACCGATTTGGATCAATGATTAACGCATTTTTCACTAAAACAAAAGTGGTTGATTTTAAAACTGCCCAAACCAGTGATACCAATAAATTTAAAATATTTTTTTGGAAAATGATGGAAAACGGCGTGTTTTTGCCTCCGTCTCAATTTGAAGCTTGGTTTTTAGGAACTGCAATGAGTAAAAGAGATATTTATAAAGTAAAATCGGCAATTGATAAAGCCATGAAAGCGGTAGCATCTAAAAGTGTTTAGTTATGAGTTTTAAGTTCTAAGTTTTTAGCAATAGGATTCAAAACCAACAACCAACAACCAACAACCAACAACCAACAACCAACAACCAATAACTAACAACCAATAACCAATATAGAAATGTATAAAAACGATTTATATTTAAGAGCCTTAAAAGGAGAAATAGTTGAACGTCCACCAGTTTGGATGATGCGTCAGGCAGGACGATTTTTACCAGAATTTAGAGAAATTCGTGACAAATACGATTTTTTCACACGTTGCAGAACTCCTGAATTGGCTTCTGAAATTACTGTACAGCCTTATCGCAGATTTGGAATGGATGCCGCTATTTTATTTTCGGATATTTTAGTGATTCCACAGGCAATGAATATTGAGGTAGAGATGAAAGAAGGAGTAGGACCTTGGTTGCCAAACCCAATCCGTACCCAAAAAGATGTTGACGCTGTTGTAGTTCCAGATGTAACTGTTGAATTAAAGTATGTCATGGATGCTATTAAAATGACGAAACAAATGTTAAATGATGAAGTTCCATTAATTGGTTTTGCAGGTTCCCCCTGGACAATTTTATGTTATTGCGTACAAGGACAAGGTTCAAAAACATATGATATTGCAAAAGAGTTTTGTTTTACACAACCAATTGCAGCACATACCTTATTGCAAAAAATTACGGATACTACCATCGCTTATTTAAAAGAAAAAGTTAAATCTGGCGTTGATGCTGTTCAAATTTTTGATTCATGGGGAGGAATGTTATCTCCGGTTGATTATCAGGAATTTTCATGGAAATACATCAATCAAATTATTGAAGCATTAAAAGATGATGCTCCTGTAATTGCCTTTGGAAAAGGTTGCTGGTTTGCGCTGGAAGAAATGGCGAAATCAAATGCTTCGGCATTGGGTGTAGATTGGACAATTACACCTCAAATGGCAAGAAAATTTACAGGAAACAACATGACCTTACAAGGCAATATGGATCCAGCTCGTTTGTTATCTCCTCCAAAAGAAATTAAACGAATAGTGACGCAAATGATCAACGATTTCGGAAAAGATAAATATATCGTAAATTTGGGCCATGGAATTTTACCAAATGTGCCATTGGAAAATGCAAAAGCATTTATTGATGCGGTAAAGGAATATAAATAGTGAATAAAGTTATAAGTTTAGAGCCTTAAGCTAAGGTAAATTACAAGGTTTGGCAAAAATCGCATAGCTTGGTATTTGATGTTTATAAAGTCTTAAACTTATTTCCTAAAGATGAACAGTATAATTTAATTTCACAAATAAAAAGAGCTTCAATTTCAATTCCAACAAATATTGCTGAAGGTTGTGGAAGAGAAACTCAAAAGGAATTAATAAGATTTTTATATATTTCTTCAGGTTCTGCTCACGAATTGGATTATTTATTTTTAATTTCCACTGAATTAAATTTTATTTCAAAGGGGAATCAATATTTTTGCTAAATGAAATTGATGAAATTAAAAAAATGTTAGCTGTTTTGATAACCAAAATAAAATCGAACTTACAGCTTAAAACTTACAGCTTAAATACTAAAAACTAAAAAAATGAATTCAACTTTAATTCAAAAATACAATATCCCCGGTCCAAGATATACCAGCTATCCAACAGTTCCTTTTTGGGACAAAGAGGGAATTGCAATAGACGATTGGAAAAAAACTGTGGTTAAATCTTTTAATGAAAGTAATGACAGTGAAGGAATAAGCCTATATATTCACCTTCCTTTTTGTGAAAGTTTGTGTACATTTTGTGCTTGCCATAAAAAAATTACCAAACGCCATGATGAAGTTGAGCAGCCTTATATTGAAACGGTATTAAAAGAATGGGATTTGTATTGTGATTTGTTGGGGAAACGTCCAAAAATTAGGGAAATCCATTTGGGAGGCGGTACGCCAACTTTTTTTTCTTCTGAAAATTTAAAGAAATTAATAAACGGAATTTTTAAAAGAGCCGACAAATTTGAAATTTTCGATTTTAGTTATGAAGGCCACCCAAATCATACTTCTGAAGAACAATTGCAAACATTGTACGATTTAGGTTCACGTAGAAATAGCTTTGGTATTCAAGATTATGATCCTATTGTTCAAAAGGCGATTCATCGGGTTCAAAGTTTTGAGCAGGTAAAAAAAGTAAATGATTTGTCAAGGAAAATTGGCTATGAATCCATAAGCCACGATTTAATTTTCGGATTGCCTTTTCAAACGGAAGAAAACATAAGAAACACCATTAAAAAAACCATAGCGTTAAAACCTGATAGAATTGCCTATTACAGTTATGCTCATGTGCCTTGGATAAAAGGTGTGGGACAAAGAGGTTTTGATGACCACGATTTACCTAAAGATGAGGAAAAACGCCGTTTATATGAATTGGGAAAACAATTGTTTTTTGACAATGGTTATGTTGAAATAGGAATGGATCATTTTGCATTGCCAAGTGATTCTCTTCATAAAGCGATGGAGGCAAAAAAACTGCATCGTAACTTTATGGGCTATACAGCCGGTAAAACTGAATTGATGATTGGCTTAGGGATGTCATCTATAAGTGACTCCTGGTACGCATTTGCACAAAATGAAAAGGAAATTGACGATTATACGGAGCGCGTAAATAAAGGGGAATTACCTGTTTTTAGAGGGCATTTGCTAACAGATACGGATTTAATTATTCGTAAGCATATTTTAAATTTGATGTGTAATCTTGAAACAGAATGGTCCAATGGATTGTCTGATCAAGTGAAAAATGAGATTGTGGGTCGGTTAAGTGAAATAGTTGAAGATGGATTAATTGAAATCTCAGATAACAGGGTTACTGTAAAAGAAGAAGGGCGAATGTTCGTTCGTAATATTTGTATGGCGTTCGATTTAAGGCTGGTTGAGAATCATCCTGATATACGGATCTTCTCTATGACTATATAAAATAAAAAAAACCGAACAAATTGTTCGGTTTTTTTTATCTATTATTTATAAGCTTATTGCTTTAAAGTTCTCATATAATTAATAATTAACCATCTGTCTTCCTCTAAAGAAAGTTTTTTGTCAAATGCCGGCATATCATCTCTTCCAAAAGAAGTTTTGTAAAATAAAGCGCCGTCACTTTGTGCCTGAAATGCTTTAGTCGAAAAATCTCCTAAATCACCTTTCATATCATCGGCTTTTGGACCGTCACCATAACCTTCGTCACCATGACAAGATTTACAATGTTTAGAATATAAGGATTTACCAATTGCCATATCAACTTTTGGATTGGTTGGGTTTTTCATGGTTTGATATTTAACTGGAATTTTCCAATCCGAAATGTTGGTGGTAACTTTTGGTACTTTAACAACTACTTTTACGGGAGCTTCAGTCTCAACAACTATTTTCGGTTCCTCTGTAACAACTACTTTTGGTTCCTCAACTACTTTTGTCTCAACCTTTACTTTAGTGTCTTCATTCACCTTGGTTTCAGTTGTTTTTTGTGTAACTACTTTACCTGGTTCTTTTGTGGTCACTTTTGTAACCGTTGTCGTTTTTTCAATCGGGGCAGCACCATTTGATAGATCTTCTACAATAACTTCTGTGCCAGTAGTAGTGGTAACAGTATCATTGATTACAGTTTCAGTAACAATTGAATCATTTAGAGTTTCCGTTTTTTCCTGTTTTTCTTTCGTGTCGCAATTTTGAAATAATAAGGATGTCCCTATAATCGCGATAATAAATAATTTTTTCATTTTATTTCGTTTTATTAATTAATTGACAATGAACTATGATAGTGTTACAAAGTTAGCTATCTAAGTTAATAAATTTGTTACATAATTTAAAATGAAACTTACATTATTCATACATTTTTAAGAAATAAATTTTTTAATGCACGGTTTTTGGATAACTAAAACTGTAATACAATAATTTATTTTTTAATAAATCCTTTTTAACAAAGACTGGTTTAATCATTCAAAAAATTATTTACCCAATGTTCTCATAAAGTTAACTGTTAGCCACATATCTTCTTCAGTCATTTTCTTTTCGAAGTTAGGCATATCTTTTCTTCCTATATAGCTTTTATAAAATAAAGCGCCATCAGATTGGGATTGGAATTTTTTTGATGAAAAATCACCCAAATCACCTTCTAAATTATTAGCTTTTGTTCCGTCACCATAACCTTCACTTCCATGACAAGATTTACAATGTTTGGAATATAAAGATTTACCAATTGCCAAATCAACTTTTGGATTTGTTGGGTTTTTCATGGTTTGATATTTAGCAGGAACTTTCCAATCTGAAATGTTGGTGATAACTTTGGGTACTTGAACAACTACTTTTACGGGAGTTTCTACTTTTATGGGAGTTTCAGTCTCAACGACTTTTTTCGGTTGTTCCGTAACCACTACTTTTGTTTCAACTTCAACTTTAGTATCTTCATTCACCTTTATCTCAGTTGTTTTTTGTGTAACTACTTTACTTGGTTCTTTTGTCGTAATTTTTGTAACCGTCGTTGTTTTTTCAATCGGGGCATTTTCATTTTCTTTTGTGATATCTTCTACAATAACTTCTGTACCAGTAGTAGTAGTAACAGTGTCAATGATTATCGTTTCAGTAACAATTGAATCGTTTGGAGTTTCCGTTTTTTCCTGTTTTTCTTTCGTGCCGCAATTTTGAAATAATAAGGATGTCCCTATAATTGCGATAATAAATAATTTTTTCATTTTATTTCGTTTTATGAATTAATTGATAATGAAATATCATAGCTTTATAAAGTTAGTTATCTAAGTTAACAAATTTGTTACATAATTCAAAAGGAAACTTACATTATTCATACATTTTAAAGTACTAATTTTTTTTACTGAATGAATTTTAGGAGTAACTAAAGCGGTAATACACTAAAATTTTTTAAAAGAAATTGGTTAAATAAAACGAAAAAAGGTTTGGCGGAAGCCAAACCTTTTTTTAATTAATTAACCAGTTTAATAATTTTGTCCAATAAACCTAAATAGATTATTTAGGACAAATCATCAAATAATTATTCAGCTAATGTTCTCATATAGCTAACTGTTATCCACATATCTTCTTCAGTCATTTTCTTTTCGAAGTTAGGCATATCTTTTCTGCCTATATAACTTTTATAGAATAATGCGCCGTCAGATTGGGATTGGAATTTTTTTGATGAAAAATCTCCCAAATCTCCTTCTAAGTTATCTGCTTTTGTTCCATCTCCATATCCTTCACCACCATGGCATGATTTGCAATGTTTTGAATATAAAGATTTACCAATTGATAAATTTGCTTTACTTGCTTCAGTTGGATTTTTCATTTTTTCATATTTAGCAGGAACTTTCCATGCTTCTTGTGTTAATTTATTGAAGGAAAAAAGTCCAAAGCTAACTATTCCGATAATCATTAAAATTTTAATTGTTTTCATTGTTTTTCGAGTTTTTATTTATATTAATTATTTTAAAGTGAATAGGTCCACTTTAGTTGACCGAATAATTTTTTTTAGGTTCGGGGCTTAAATTTTCACCCTCGCTTTTTATTTTAAACAAATTTGCGATTGTGTAAATATAATTTAGCCAAACACCTAATAATAGAATGGTTAATACGACATACATCCAAATTGGTGCAGCCTTTGTCCATAACATATTTTTATCTTGTTTAATTGTTTTGTTAAATGTTCCCCATTGAACAGTTTTCTCCTGAATGATATTGCCATATTCATCACTATCATCAATAATTGAAGTAATTGTTAAATTACCTTTTGGATTTCCTGCAAAACTTTGAGGCATAGGAAAGGTATACTCACCATCACTAATAGTTCCTTCGTCAATGTTCTTTTTTGAAAGCATGGCTTTAACATAAGTGATAATGTATACATCGCTTACAGGAGTTTTAACGCCCAGACTATCAAGGGTGAAAGCGGTAAGTGTTACAGTTTTTACAGAATCTATTTCTGTTAAGTTAAGGTCTAAATGCAAATCTTTAATCATTAAATCCTCTTCTTCTTCACTTAAAGCATCTGTACCATCAAAGCGGGCCCTTAAATTAATATAACCTTCTGCATCAGTGCTGTATTTTTGATTTTCAGGAAGAATTAATTGGGCAATCCCTTCTTTTGAAGTTTTTGAAGATCCCAATAGAATTTCTTCATCGTTCAGGATATTAAAGAATTTTATTTCAGCTTCATAAACTGCAGGTTGATCTTTTCTGTCTTTTTTATTTAGGGCAATAAAAGATACTTCAAGCAAACGAGAATTATCAGCTTGTTTAACTGTTTTAAAACCAAATCGTGTGCGGTAATTATTTATATCGATTTGCTGGGCTATACCATTGATATTAACTAATAATGCAACAATTATTGAAATAAAAAAGGTGTGATTATATAGGTTACTTTTCATAATTTCAAATTATAATTTTATTTATAGGATATAGATTTATTAGCGTCTTCTTTGGTTTCTAGTTTCCTTCTTTCATCATCAATGATTCCTGACATAGATATGATTGGAACAAACTTTATCAGTAAAGTGAAGAAGAGGAAAAAGGCTGCAATACCTGCAAAACTTAAAGACCATTCAATCCAAGTAGCGGTATAATGAATAAATTCCGG
>JAGXIN010000137.1 GCA_024635575.1 Flavobacteriia bacterium | reverse complement strand
GCTTACTGAAGAGGTACTAAAAAAACTTAGGGCAATGGAAAAAAATAACGGAATTAAAAGCAATCGTTTAAAATGTTTTGAATCAAATTTACGCTCTATAAAAGAAATGCAATAAACTTCATAAAAAATAATAAATATATTAATTGTGATATTTAAAATAATTCCTATCGGTTTTGGTGTGCCATCTCGCAATGAAAGCATAATTAAAAAAATGATGCCCAATACTCTGGACAGCATAAAAATATTGAGAATAGGGTTTTTTACCTTATATAATTTAATATAAGTGGCAAATAGGGCAATGATAAATATATTTGCCGCTGCAGTAAATGCAAATAAAGTTTTTACATCAATATCTATCATTAATTTTTATTTACGATTTACGATTTTTGAATTACGATTATTTTTTGAGAAAAACTTGCCATGCTCTTAGTAAGACTTTTTTTAACTTCCGTCTTTTGTCTGCGGACTTCCGTCCTCTGACTTCTGGCCTATTTCCCCGTACTTCCAAATCCGCCGGAACCGCGTTTTGTTTCACTTAAAGTGTCAACTTCTTCCCAGTTTGCTCGTTCATGTTTTGCGATGACCAATTGCGCAATACGCTCACCATCACTTATCACAAAATCTTCGTTGGATAAATTGACTAAAATCACGCCAATTTCGCCTCTATAATCGGCGTCCACAGTGCCGGGTGCATTTAAAACCGTAATGCCATTTTTGGCTGCGAGCCCGCTGCGGGGACGAACTTGGGCCTCAAAACCAATAGGAAGCGCAATAAACAATCCGGTTTTTACAATGGTGCGTTCTAATGGTTTTAGCGTAATGGATTCATCAATATTTGCACGCAAATCCATTCCTGCAGAAGCATCTGTTTCATAACTTGGCAATGCGTGTTTTGATTTGTTTGTAATTTGTATTTTCATATTTTAGTATTTTATCTGATAAAGCCAGGTAACGACTTCTAAAAATTCACTGCTCCAAAAGGCTTCATTGTGTTTGCCTTCAGGATTTATTTTTATTTTTAAGTTTTTGGGTTTAAATCCGGTTTTCAGCAACAGTTTTTCCATTTCTTGTGTGTCTTTATCCGTGTTATCTCCTTCTTTTCCACCCACCAGTAAAAACAGTTTTACATTTTTTAAATTTCCTTTTTCACGGGTGAAATCTACAACTTTTTCAGAAAACCAAAATGAAGTGGACAAAGCCCCAATTTTGCCGAAGGTTTTCGGATACTGTAGTCCGCCATAATACGAAATCAACCCGCCCAGGGAACTGCCAATTAATCCGGTATATTTTTGTTGAGATTTAGTTTGATAATTTTTATCAATATAAGGTTTTAGTGTATTCACGATAAAATCCATATAAATGGCCCCTTTTCCGCCACCATATTTTTCATTTTTCCAGGGCGTATATTCGTTGATGCGTTCTTCACCTCCGTTTTCAATTCCCACCAAAATAAATCCCTTTCCTGTTTTTTCGTATAATTTATTTAAGGTTTCATCAACTTTCCATTCTCCAGCATAAGAAGTCGCTTCATCAAATAAATTTTGAGCATCATGCATATAAATTACCGGATATTTTTTTGAAGTGTTCTGGTAATTTTGCGGTAAATAAATCCAAACTTTATGGCTGATTCCATTGAGGTTTGGAATTACAAATTCTTTCTTCAGCAAGGAAACATTTGAAGCCGCAGTCGATTTTTTTTGGTTTTGAGAAAAAACCATCGAAACGCTTAAAACAGTAATTATTAGAAAAGAAAAATAAGGTTTCATTGTTAAAAGTTATTTAACCAATTTAAAGCAGCACTTTTGGTTGCGAAGATTTCAAATTTGTATTTATTTGTTTTTGTGAGTTCCATATATAACATTGAAAGTACCGTTTTTTTAGGATCATCAATTATAATTGCATCAATAATTAACTCATATTTTTCCAATGATTTCTGATTTTCTTCCACAATTACATCTAAATCTTCAATGGTAAAATTAAAAATTGCTTTGCGGGAATCAGTTAAGATTTTTAATTTTCTGGGATAGGCCTTGTTCTCTTTTGTTGCGATAATATAATTTACTATTTCAGCTAAAGTTACATTTCCCTCGAATTTAGATTCAAGAATATTTGTATTTGGATTGAATTTTACTGTTATCATTTTTTTTATGTTTAATATCAACGCTTAACCATTGCTAACAGTTCTTTTTTTTCATTCCAAAATATGAGCATACCAAAAACCAAGACCAACAAAATGGAAACAAAATAATTTTCCCTAAAATAGGTAAATGATATGAATGACAGCACTATGGAAACCAACAAATAACTTCCTGATTTTTTTAAATTATAAGGAACCGGATATTTCCTGTTTCCGATAAAATAAGACAGCACCATCATACTTCCATAGGCGAAAAGCGTTGCCCAGGCAGATGCAATATATCCAATTATGGGAATTAATGCTATATTGATAATAACGGTAATGATGGCTCCAATAATTGAAAATAGCATTCCATAACGTGTTTTATCGGTTAATTTGTACCAAACCGACAAATTGTGATATATGCCCAAAAACAAATTGGCTAGCAGCACAATAGGAACAATCACAATGGCGTCCCAATATTGTTCATTGATAAACAGTTGTTTTATGGCATCAAGAAAAACAACGATACCCACAAAAACCAAAGCGCCCACAATGATAAAATAGTTTAAAATTCGGGCATAGGTTTCCCGGGCGTCTTTATGGTCGGAATGGTTAAAAAAGAACGGTTCCGCACCCAATCGAAAGGCCATAATGTACAAATTCATAAAAATTGCCAGTTTATAACAAGCAGAATAAATTCCCATGGCAGTTTTATCCATCATTTGCCCGATTAAAAATTTGTCTAAATTTTCATTAATTACATAAGCAATTCCGGCAACTGCAATTGGCCAGCTGTAACTCAGCATTTTTTTAAACAAAATACCGTTGAAATGCCATTTAAATTTCAGTAGTAACGGCAATAGTAAAATTAATGAAGCGGCACTTCCAACAATATTGGCAATAAATATAAAATTAACGATGGAAGTACTTTCGAAAATGATGTTTAAAAATTCAGGAATGTTTTTCCCGCTGGCTTTAAATTCGGGAATAAACTTCAAAAAAAGCAAGTTTATCACTACAATGATACCCACATTAATCATTTTGATTGCCGTGTATTTTATAGGTCTGTTTGATGCACGTAAATAAGCGAATGGGACTACGGAAACAGCATCAATTGCCAATATGCCAATGAATAATTTAAACTGCAGCGGATTTTGGCTGAAGTCGAAAATATTTGTAAAAAAACCAGAAAATATAAAAGCCATCGTCACAAAAAATAGAGCGGCAACAAATACGCTTATAAATGAGGTAGAAATTAACGCATCTTTTTTTTCTTCAGCCCTGTAAAATCTGAAAAATGCGGTTTCCATACCAAATGTTAACACCACCGTAAATAAAGCAATCCAAATATAAAAATTGGTGTTTTCGGCATAATTGCTGGCAGGCAAAGCATCGGTATGTATGCGAACCAGTAAAAAGTTAATCACTCTCGGCAAAACCGCAGCAATTCCGTAAATGATGGTGTCTTTAAAAAATCGTTTAAGTGCGCTCAATGGTGAATTTCAATGTAATAAGATTAAAGCATAAATGTACAAAAGTAATATCTTTATACACTATTCAATTAAACCATTATTAATATTAAAGTTTTAGGATTTGTAAGTGGTTTTTCCCTAGACATTCCCTTTTTCTTTATAAAAAAAAGGGATATCCGTTGAACACTTTCAACCAAGTTCAAATGTAATAAAAAAACCCTCACCGCAAACGGTGAGGGAAAATTGCTATGAAAAAGATTGGGATTGATAACAAAATGATTTGTTATATTTTATAAATATATAAAATAAAATAATAGATTATCACCATAAGAAATAATACATATTAAGTCTAAATAAATAAAAGATAAAAAGTGCACTAAATAACTATAAAAAAATCAAAAAATACACCATGGTTGGAGGTACAAATGATGTATCATAAAATAATTTAGGGTGTTTAAAATGCTAGTTTCACAATTTTAGGAGGGCATTTAAGTTAGTTTTTTTTACTTTTGAACTCTAAAAAGGTTAAAAAATGATTACAAACCCTAAAATTGCCGTTTTTGGCGGGGGAAGTTGGGCAACAGCCATTGTAAAAATGTTGTGTGAAAACATGGTACAGGTTGGCTGGTATATGCGGAACCAAAACGCCATTGATTATATCAAGGAAAACGAGCACAATCCAAATTACTTGAGCTCTGCCGAGCTTGATGAGAAAAAGTTATATTTATCAAGTGATATTAATGATTTGGTTAGTTATGGTGATATTTTAATTTTTGCCATTCCTTCTGCATTTCTAAAAGAGGAATTGGATAAAATTACAGAAGACCTCTCTTCAAAAATTGTGTTTTCAGCTATAAAGGGAATTGTTCCCGAAAGCGGACTGATTGTAGGTGAACATTTTCATAAAAATTATAAAACTCCTTTTAAAAATATTGGTGTTATCACTGGTCCTTGTCATGCGGAAGAGGTTGCAATGGAACGTTTGTCCTACTTAACCATTGCATGCCAGGATTCTAAAAAAGCAGATCTTTTGAGTGAATACCTATCAAGTAATTACATAAAAACAAAAACTTCTGACGATATTATTGGTACTGAATATGCAGCCATGCTTAAAAACATTTACGCTATAGCGGCCGGTATGGCTCATGGATTGGGTTATGGGGATAATTTTCAGGCGGTTTTAATGTCAAATTCCATTCGTGAAATGAAACGTTTTATAAGAAAAGTACACAGAATGAAACGCAATATCAACAACACCGCATATTTGGGTGATTTATTGGTTACAGGATATTCTGTTTTTAGCCGAAACAGGATGTTTGGCAATATGATTGGCAAAGGATACACCGTTAAAAGTGCTATGATGGAAATGAGTATGATCGCAGAAGGTTATTATGCCACGAAAAGTGCCTATTTAATAAATGAAAAAAATAAGGCGAGAACACCAATCATCAATGCGGTGTATGAAATATTATATCAAAATAAAAACCCAAAACAAATTTTTAAAGAATTGACCGATGTGTTGGATTAGTCATAGATTGCATCGCTAATTAGGTTTTTTTTAAAATATCTCAAAAAAACTCAAAAAACAAGGCAATTATTAGTACTTTAGTACTTTAATAAATTTTTAACAATGAAAAAAGGAACAGTAAAATTCTTCAACCAAGCTAAAGGATTTGGATTTATCACCGAGGAAACTTCAGCAAAAGACTACTTCGTACACATTTCAGGATTAATTGACAAAATTAGTGATGGAGACGAAGTTGAATTTGAACTAGAAGAAGGAAAAAAAGGATTAAGCGCAGTAAATGTTAAAGTAATTTAATATTTATTCGTTGTCTTTAAAAAAATTAAAAACCAGTCAATATTGACTGGTTTTTTTTTGGTCCATTTCTTTTTGAATACATTAATTTAACATAACTACAAGTAGTTTTCGTACATTTGTTGTCGTTTTCAAATGCTTTTGTAAACTTAAAAAAAGGTATTAATTTTTAAATGGATGAGATGAATGCTAAAATAGGAATAGTGTATTCAACAGTTGACGGACAAACGCTTAAAATTTGTAACAAACTAAGAGAAGTCCTCCAACAAAATAACCAACAGGTCGATTTAATTTCAATTGATGATTTTAATGAAGATATTACGAAATATGACAAACTCGTTTTAGGCGCAAGCATAAGATATGGTGTGCATAACGATAAAGTAATTGAATTTATAAAAACCAATAAAACAGCACTTGATTCTGTAAAAACAGCCTTCTTCTCCGTAAATTTGGTTGCTCGAAAACCAGAAAAAAACACTCCTGAAACAAATCCATACGTGGTGAAATTTTTTAAGACCATTGAATGGAAACCAACCATTGTTGAAGTTTTTGCCGGCAAACTGGACTATAAAAAATATTCCTTTTTTGATCGTAAAATGATACAATTAATTATGTGGATGACAAAGGGACCCACAAATACAGAAGCTGAAATTGAATATACAAACTGGGAAAAAGTCAGTGACTTTGCTTTAGCGCTAAACAAGTTATAAATTTTGACCGCCAAATAACCCACGAATTTTTTAGTTTAAGATCTTACTTAAAAAACTAAGATAAAAAATAATATAAATTAGGTGTCAATGAAATAGTTTTGCGCCAATTTTTAGTGGAGACCTTTTTTTTAAGATATACTTATAAGGGTTAACCTTTTGAATATAAAAATGAAAAAAGGAGAATTTACGCCTAAATTTTTCTCGCTCTTAAAAGCAGGAATTACCAGAAAACAATTGTCTAAGGATGTTTTGGCTGGAATTATTGTTGGAATTGTTGCTTTACCTTTAGCCATTGCTTTTGCAATTGCATCAGGAGTATCCCCTGAAAAAGGATTGATAACGGCTGTTATTGCAGGGATTGTTATTTCTGTTTTGGGAGATAGTCGCGTTCAGATAGGCGGCCCTACAGGCGCATTTATAGTGATTCTTTATGCCATTGTTCAGGAACATGGCGTTAACGGACTTACCATTGCCACAATTAGCAGTGCCATACAGCGAGCAAAAAATATTTAAGGTCAGAGAGTAGCCTAGACTAAATTATAAAAAAATTAAATAAATTTTTGCTTATATTTACGGCGCTATAGTTGCTTGAAAAAGAAATAATTAAAACCATACCCCGTAAAGTTTGAGAATGCGACTAAAATATATTCAGGATACCCTGGCCTTCATTTCTGAAAATGGGTATGAAGCCAACCAAACCAAGTTTTTAAAATTAACAGCAGTATTTTTATCGGAGCTATTTAACATTAACTACGTGTTAATTGATAAATATTCACTAAAAAAGCCAAAAAGAACAGAAACTACTGCTTTTTACGGAAACGGCATTTTCAAGGAGAATTTAGCTTATAAATTAGCAAATACACCTTGTGAGACGATTATCAATAAAAAGTTATGTTCCTACCCATCCAATGTAAAAGCAGTTTTCCCAAAGGATGACTTTTTAACCCGAATGAATATTGACAGCTATATTGGCATTCCTTTATGGAGTTCAAAAAAAGAACCAATTGGCTTAATTGCACTTATGGACAATAAGCCCATGAATGAGGTGGAAAATATTGAAATAATTTTGTCAATAATTTCACTTTCTGTCGAAAAAAGGCTTGAGGAGCGGCTTTATCAGGAAGTAATAAATTTAAAAATTAACGAGTTAAAAATTGCAAAAGAGGCCGCTGAAGATAATGCGGAAAAATTTAAAAAATTATCAAATCTTACTTTTGAAGGAATTTTAATACACGATATGGGTGTTGCGATTGACTTTAACAATTCCTTTTTAAAAATGTTTGGTTACAACCATAAAGATTTGCTTGGTAAAGACATTACAAAAATTATTTACCCAAAGAAGTATCAGAAAACTGTTGCTAAAAATAGAATTAATGACAAAACAAGTGCTTATGAACTTGAGGGAATACGAAAAGACGGATCTGTTTTTCCTATTGAAATAGAAGCCAAGAATATCTTTCTTAAAAAAAATTTAGCTATTAGAGTTACTGCTTTTAGAGATATCACGGAATTCAAAAAAGTTGAAGCTGAAAACAAAAAATTCTCTATTGCAATTGAACAAAGTGGCAACACTATTCTAATAACGGATATACACGGAAACCTAGAATATACCAATCCTAAATTTACTAAAATTACAGGCTATACTGCTGCTGAAGCTTTGGGCAAAAATCCCAGAATTTTAAATTCAGGAATGCAGTCCAAAGAATATTATGCCCAAATGTGGCAAACAATAACGTCAGGAAAAATATGGGAAGGAGAATTTCAAAATAAAGCTAAAAACAGAACACTTTTTTGGGAACATGTAACAATAACGCCAATTATAGATGATGCTGGAGAAATCATCAATTATTTAGCGATAAAAGAAGATATAACAGCCAAAAAAATTTCGGAAGAAAAACTGCGAAATTCAGCTGAAGAAATTGAAAAAAGCGAACGAAAATTTCGTGATCTTTTCGAAAAATCTGGCGATGCCATATTAATTATTAAAAATGGTGTATTTGTGGAATGCAATCAGGCAACTTTGAAGATGCTTGGCTATAAAAAATATGAAGAAGTTCTGAATCTTCAGCCTTCAGAATTATCTCCAAAATTTCAGCCAGACGGTTTAAATTCTCAAGAAAAAGCCGAAGCACTCATAAAAATTACTTTAGAAAAGGGAACATATCGTTTTGAATGGTGGCATACCAAAAGAAACGGAGATATATTCCCCGTTGAAGTACTGTTAACAACCATTGAAAATAAACCCAATAATACAGTTATTTATTGTATTTGGAGAGACATTACAGAGAGTAAACGTGCGGCAAATGAATTGTTAAAAGCTTATGAAACCATAAAGGAAAGAGAAAATTTTGTAAGTAAAATTCTAGAAACGGCTAATGAAGGATTTTGGCTGATAGATGAAAACGCCAACACAATTGACGTAAATGTCGAAATGTGCAAAATATTGGGGCGTCCAGAAACTAGAGTTAAAGGGAAATCAATTTATGATTTTGTCGATAAAAAAAATTCCGAAATTTTTAAAAAACAATTTGAAATTAGAAAAAAAGGTGAATCTTCAGCGTATGAGATCGATCTGCTGAATTCAAATGGCAAAAATGTGCCTTGTTTATTTAAAACTTCACCAATTTTTAATAATAAGAATGAAATGTCTGGGTCTTTTGCATTGGTTTCAGATATTACAAACCTAAAAGAGACCGTTTATAAAGTAGAAGACCAAAATTTGGTATTAAAGCAATTAAGCAATGAGCTGTCTGAAAAAAACAGGTTGCTTTTAGAAAGCAAAGACCGCTTCATCAATTTGTTTGAGCAAAACCCCGTGCCGCTGTGGGAACAGGATTTCTCAAAAGTTATAAAACTTCTAAAAGACAAGAAAATCGAAACAAAGGATTTAAAAATATATTTGGATGAAAATCCTGATTTTGTTTCAGCGTGTATTTCAAACATAAGGATATTAAATGTAAATAAAGCGGCCTTGGAGTTGTTCGATGTAAAAGATGTAGAAGAACTAAAAATTCACTTAGGAAAAACCAACACCAAAAAAGCATTTGAAGTGCTGAAAAAGGAATTGGTTTCTATTGGGTTAAACAAAAAAACATTTAGCGATGAAACTGAATTTGTTGGAAAGGATAATTCCATAATTTTAGCACTAATAAAATCGGTAATCATTGATGATTACGGAACATCAATTGCTTCTGTTATAGACATTACTGAGGAAAAAAATGCAGAAAACAAACTTAAGGAAATTCAATATTTATTGCTCGAATCCCAAAAAATTGCCAATATAGGCTCCTACGAACTGGATTTTTTGACTGACTTTTGGAAAAGCTCTCCGGCTTTAAATGAAATATTTGGGATTGATGAACAATATAATAGAAATATTCAGGGCTGGATAGGCCTTGTCCATCTGGAAGATAAAGAGATGATGGAGGCATAT
>JAGXIN010000025.1 GCA_024635575.1 Flavobacteriia bacterium | reverse complement strand
GATAAAATAGACTTAAGCCATAAAATTATAGGAATTAACAATCGAAATCTTAAAACCTTTGAGGTCGATTTAGAGCATTCTATTGATTTAATAAAGAACATACCAGAGAATTGCATTAAAGTTTCGGAAAGTGGCATCAGCGACCCAAGAGTTATTACCGGGCTTAAGGAATACGGGTTTCAAGGGTTTTTAATTGGCGAAACTTTTATGAAATCGGAAAACCCGGGATTGGCTTGTCTGGAATTTATATCTCAAATAAGATAATATGAAGATCAAAGTTTGCGGTATGCGGGACAGTGAAAATATTTCAGGTTTATTGAATTTGAAACCAGATTTTATTGGATTTATTTTTTATGATAAATCAAAACGCTTTGTTGCAGATTTTCCGCAAATTGACATTCCTTCTTCAACCAAAAAAGTAGGTGTTTTTGTCAATGAAAAAATCGATAAAATTGTTGAGAAAACACTAAAATATAAATTGGATATTGTGCAATTGCACGGAAATGAAACGCCGGAATATTGTGAAGAATTGGCTTTGCAAGAAATAAAAATCTTCAAGGCGTTTTCAATCGATGAAAATTTTGATTTTTCAGCAACTAAACCATTTGAAAAACACGTTTCTCTTTTTTTATTCGACACAAAAGGAAAATATTACGGAGGAAATGGCCTAAAATTCAACTGGGATTTGCTTCAAAATTATAAAGGAAAAACACCTTTTTTATTAAGCGGAGGCATCACTAAAAATGATGCAAAAGAAATTAAGAAATTCAACCATCCGGCATTTTTGGGTGTTGACATTAACAGCGGTTTTGAATTGGAACCTGCTTTAAAAAATACCAATGAAATTAAAGAATTTAAAAGCGCACTATTATGAGCTATTTTGTAGATAAGAAAGGTTATTACGGAGAATTTGGGGGTGCTTTTATTCCTGAAATGTTGTATCCGAATGTGAAAGAATTGGAAGAGAATTATTTGAAAATTATGCAAGAGCCTTCTTTTCAAAAGGAATTTCAAGACTTGTTAAAAGAATATGTGGGTCGCCCAACGCCGCTATATTTTGCGAAAAGGCTGTCAGAAAAATACAACACGAAAATTTATTTAAAGCGAGAAGATTTATGCCATACCGGCGCTCATAAAGTGAACAATACAATCGGGCAAATATTGGTGGCTAAAAAGTTGGGAAAAACCAGGGTTATTGCAGAAACTGGTGCGGGACAACACGGCGTTGCAACCGCCACGGTTTGCGCGTTGATGGGTATTGAATGCGTGGTGTATATGGGTGAAGTTGATATTGCACGCCAAGCGCCAAATGTGGCCCGTATGAAAATGTTGGGTGCTAAAGTGGTGCCGGCTTTGTCGGGCAGCAGAACTTTAAAAGACGCCACAAATGAAGCAATCCGCGATTGGATTAACAATCCGGTAAACACGCATTATATCATAGGTTCTGTGGTTGGACCGCATCCGTATCCTGATATGGTGGCACGATTTCAATCGGTGATTTCAGAAGAAATTAAAAAGCAATTGTTGGAAAAGGAACATACCGAAAATCCAGATTATGTAATTGCCTGTGTTGGTGGTGGAAGCAATGCCGCCGGCGCATTTTACCATTATTTGGATGATGAAGACGTAAAATTAATTGCGGTTGAAGCAGCAGGTTTGGGAATTAATTCAGGTGAAAGTGCGGCAACAAGTATTTTGGGTAAAGAAGGCGTGATTCATGGAAGTAAAACCTTGCTGATGCAAAGCAAGGACGGACAAATAACAGAGCCTTATTCCATTTCTGCCGGATTGGATTATCCCGGCATTGGTCCGTTGCACGCCCATTTATACAAATCTAAAAGAGCTGAATTTATCTCAATTACCGATGCAGAAGCGATGGAAGCAGGTTTGGAATTGTGTCAATTGGAAGGAATTATTCCAGCCATTGAAAGTGCGCACGCATTGGCGGTTTTTAAAATGAAAAAGTTTAAGGAAAGTGATGTTGTGGTGCTTAATTTATCAGGAAGAGGCGACAAGGATCTGGACACCTATGTTAAATATTTTAAACTATAATTGAAGTTCGTCATGCTGAACTTGTTTCAGCATCTCATCAAGAAAAGAGATAATGAAACGAGCATTTCAAATTTTGACACACAAGGGAATGGTTAATGGCGAACAACATCTGTTACTGCTAAAAAATAAAATTTAAACAGATGAAATTAAGTTATGTGTACATATTAACCAATAAATATAGGACAACCTTTTATATAGGAATTACAGGAAATTTAAATGAAAGAATTGTTCAACATAGAAATAATGCAGGATCAAAGTTTACCATAAAATATAACACTAAGGATTTGATTTATTTTGAAGAATTTTCTGATATAAATCAAGCCATTTTGAGAGAAAAGCAATTAAAAAATTGGCATCATGATTGGAAAGTTAATTTAATAAAGGAGAATAATCCAACATTGAAAACATTACAATTATGATGAGACCCTGAAACAAGTTCAGGGGTGACGTTATCAAAAAAAACATTACAGATGAACAGAATAAATCAAAAATTGGAGGTAAATAAAAAACTGTTATCCATTTATTTTACGGCTGGATTTCCAAAAATAAATGATACAGTTGCCATTATTGAAAACTTGGAAAAAAGTGGGGTCGATTTTATTGAAATAGGATTGCCTTTTAGTGATCCTTTGGCAGACGGACCAACCATTCAGGCAAGTTCGACAAAAGCATTAGACAATGGAATGACTACAGAAGTTTTATTCAATCAGATAAAAGATATTCGAAAAACGGTGTCAATTCCCTTAATTATTATGGGTTATTTTAATCCCATGATGCAGTTTGGTGTGGAAAATTTCTGCAAAAAATGCGCAGAAATTGGCATCGACGGATTGATTATTCCTGATTTGCCAGTAGATGAGTACAACGACAATTATAAAGCCATTTTTGAAAAACACGGATTGATCAATGTATTTTTAATTACGCCTCAAACTTCATTGGAACGTATTCAGTTTATCGATAAAATTTCGGATGGATTTATTTATATGGTGAGTTCAGCAAGTGTTACCGGATCACAAAATGCTTTTGGAAAATTGCAGGATGACTATTTTAAACGCATTGCCGACCTAAATTTAAAATCGCCTCAAATTGTTGGTTTTGGAATTTCCAATGCGGAAACTTTCAGACAAGCTACTAAATATGCAAAAGGCGCCATTATCGGCTCTGCATTTGTGAAATATTTGGACGAAAATGGCGTAAATTCAATTCAGAATTTTGTTGCCGGAATTCGTTAATTATTTTTTCGAATTAATTTATTGGTTATGGAGATTTAATTCACCTTTAATAACTTAATATCAAAAATTAGGACAGAACCACCAGGAATACCATTGTAATTTTTGCTGCCGTATCCTAAATTTGAGGGGATTAATAGCATCCCTTCACCACCCTCATTAAAATAAGTAATACCTTCGGTCCAACCCGAAATAACCTGTTGCAAATTAAATGATATACCCTGAGATGAACTTTGGTCAAAAACAGCCCCATCTAAAAAGGACCCTTTATAATAAACCGTAACATTAGAATTACTGTTAGGTTTAGTGCCTTCACCTTGTTTTGTAATTACATAATACAATCCAGAACTACTTTTTTGTGCATCTAAATTATGATCACTAATGTATTGAATAATATCATCTTCGGTCTGCGCTTTATTAGAGCTATCTTTATTGCATGAGATAAAAATAATTAAAAGAAAAAGTGAAATGTATGCTTTCATTTTAGGAGTTTTTTTTAGTTTAAATAGTTGGCTAATATATGTTAAAAATTATTCAATTGAAATAAGATTTAACGTATCTTATAAGCGTTGAACAGTTTTTAGACTTCATGTTTAGCATTGGCTTTTTTCAATAAGAATTTGGAAATAAAATTTTAGAGCAATACCTTTAAACTAAATCTAAAAAAATCAAAATATGGAATTACCTAAAAGAGCAGGAAACAATCCTTTGGCAGTTGAATTGGAAGAAGGAAAAAAATATGCGTGGTGCACTTGCGGTTTGTCTGAAAGCCAGCCATTTTGCAACGGATTACACAAAGGTTCAGGAATGACCCCAATTGTTTTTACTGCGGAAAAAACAGAAACAAAGTATTTGTGTACGTGTAAACAAACCAAAAACGCACCTTTTTGCGACGGATCACATAAATAATCAGAAGAACTTTTTGTATTGCAAAACCCTAAAATCAAACGTATTGAATTTAGGGTTTTGTTTTTTTAATATCTGAAATTGAGGATTGCTTCCAACTGCGCGATTTGCGCTTCCTGAAGGCGCCGTTAGTGAAACAACTTTTATTTTTCTGATTGTTTCATTTTCTTTAAATTCAAATTCATGAATTTTTGGAGTTTCATCAGAAATTGAATTTAGAGTAATATTTTGCGCTTTAAGTTGTCTTCTTAAATGATATTCCGGTCCGTTTTTGCTGCTTCCGCCAGTGAGTAAAAGTGTATGGACAGACGTGTTTTTTTTGATATAAGACAATAAATCTCTTAATTCGATATTTTCCATTCCCAGATCGGATGCATCTATTTTTTTTCGTTCGCAGGATGCTACAATATCACAAATGCCAATTTGTTTAGAAACTAAAAAATCTTTGCGCTGTTGAATGGCAAAATCTGAAGTTTCAAAATGTAGACTCAGTGAAAATATTTCATCTAAAATTTTCCATAATTGTCCGTCAATACTGCCATAACAAAAATCAACATCGCCCTTTTTTAAATTTCCCATTGTAAATCTAGGTGGAGGTAAGGTGCCGACAATGAGCTTGGTCGCATTTATGGGAATGTAGGGCTTATAAGGGTGCTTATGGACAAACATAGGTAATTGTTAAATTTTCTTTAGATAGATTTGTTTAATCTGCCAATATAAAGACAAAAATTAAATGAAGTGAAAAATACGATGTAAATTTGGTATCGAATTGAATTTTATGTTAGAAACAATAAATAGATTTTTTAAAAGTATAGATTTTCTAAAAGGAGTGGTATTGGCAGGGGCCATGCTGATACCTGTTTTTTTGAGCAACTATTTTTTTGGAGATATACACTTTGGTTTTAGCGTTGCGCTTGGCGTATTGTTTTGTTCGCCAACAGATGTGCCAGGAAGCAACAAACACTTGTTTTTTGG